>JAFTMF010000154.1 GCA_017452565.1 Clostridia bacterium | reverse complement strand
GCCGCAGCCCAAGCGACGCAAACAGCCGAAGCGGCTGAATTGATCGAGGAATTTGCTGAAGTACCTGCAGAGGCACCCAAGAAAAAGCGATCGCTGCGCACCCGTATTTTAGTGCCCGTTCTGTCCATCGGTCTGGTGTGGCTGGTGGCAATGGTGACCTTCTTCTTTATGGAAGTGCTATGCCCGGGCTTTACCTACGGCTGGCTGATCTTCCTCTATGCTATTCCTTCCAGTTTTATCGTGGCAACGGTGTTTGCCTGCATTTGGTGGAAACAGATTGCCCGCTTTATTTGTGTGTCGGGCATCGTTTGGTCGGTGTCTCTTTCCGTGGCACTTTCCATTGCAGTTCCCAACATATGGCTGATCTATCCTGTGGCAGGCGTTCTGCAGATTCTTACCGTACTCTGTATTATCCAGATCAAGAAATAAACTATGGAACTGCTGAAATTACTCACCGATTACAGCGAGAGCGGCGCATATCCCATGCATATGCCGGGACATAAGCGCAATCCCGCTTTTCTGCAAATTCCAAATCCGTCGGCGGTGGATATCACCGAAATCCACGGATTTGACAATCTCCACGCTGCCGAGGGAGTTTTAAAGCAGTCGATGGATCGTGCCGCCGCTTTGTGGGGCGCGAGAAAGTCTCATTTTTTGGTGAACGGATCTTCTTCCGGCATTCTCGCCGCACTGTCCGCCCTCCTGCCCGTGGGTGGGACGGTGGCAATTGACCGCTCGGCTCACAAATCTGCCTATCACGCCATCGAGCTGCGGAGTCTTACTCCCCATTACCTTTGCCGACCCATTGATCCCGAGACGGGGGTGTTCGGCTCTCTGTCTCCCGATGAGCTGGAGCGGGTGCTGAGCGCTCACCCCGAGGTAGGCGCGGTGTTCATTACCTCCCCCACCTACGAAGGGGTGGTCAGCGACATCCGATCGTTGTCCAAGGTTGCCCATAGCCACGGCGCATTTCTCATCGTAGACGAAGCCCACGGTGCGCATTTGGGATTTTCCTCTGCCTTCCCCCGATCTGCCGTCACCGGCGGCGCGGATATCGTGGTGCAGAGCCTTCACAAGACGCTCCCTACCTTCACCCAATCTGCGATCCTGCATATCTGTTCCCGTCGGGTGCAGGAGGAGAAGATTGCAAAGTTTTTATCCTATTATCAAACCACCAGTCCCTCCTATCTGATGATGGCGGGGATGGATGCCTGCGTGTCTCTGCTCATTCGGCAGAGCGGGGAACTGTTCGATGCTTACATGAATCGGCTGAACCGATTCCGAGAGCGGACGGCGGGACTTGCGCATATTCGACCGCTGAGCGGCGATTCCCCCGTGATGTTCGGCTTTGATCCCGGCAAGCTCTATTTTTCTTTGCGAAACACCACTCTCACCGGCGAAACCTTCGGGCAGATTCTGCGAGAAGAATTTCAAATCGAGCCTGAGATGACCACCGCAGACGGCTGTCTGTGTATGACCTCTATCGCCGACACCGACGAGGGCTTTGACCGTCTTGCCGCAGCAGTGATGGCCATCGACGCCCGACTTGGTGAGACGTCCCCCGCCTCCCGATCTGCCGCTACGGCTTTGCCTGAGCTCCCCGAGATGGTCTTCACCCCTGCAGAAGCGGCAGAGTATCAGTGCGAAACCGTCCCGCTATACGAGTCTGTCGGACGCATTGCGGGAGAATTCGTCTGGGCGTATCCCCCCGACATCCCCCTCCTCGTCCCCGGCGAGCGCATCGACAGCGGGCTGATTGCCGCCTTCACCGCCCTGCAAGAGAGCGGCGTGCGCCTCCACTCGGACAGCGAAGGGATGGCCGAGACGGTACGGGTATTAGAATATTAATCGAAAAAGGCGGAGCCAAGGAGATGAGATGGGCAGGACATATCGCCCGAAGGGCGATGTCCGTGGGAAGAGAAGGAACTTCGGCGTTTGAGATGGTCCTTCTCTTCCCATTCAAATTCCACCAAAGGTGGAATTTGTTCCTTAGACATTACAAACGGCTTGTGCTAATAAAAAAGTAGCTATGAACCGCTACTTTTTCGCAAAACCCGTTGACAAAATCCCGATTTTATGCTACCATAATAGAAGCATATACACTTTACAGGAGGAATTATCATGAAGAGAATCAAAACCCTGAACTCCAGAAATCTGGAAGCATCCGCTAAAAAGGGCGGCTGCGGTGAGTGCCAGACCTCTTGCCAGTCTGCAAGCAAGACTTCCTGCAGCGTTGCAAACCAGCAGTGCGAGCAGCTGAAAAAGTCCAAGTAATTGGATGAAAAAGCCGCAGCTTGTCTGCGGCTTTTTCGTGCTTTGGGGCTACGGTCAGAACCTTCTTGAAAGAAGG
The DNA here is from genome assembly GCA_017452565.1 of Clostridia bacterium. GTDB lineage: Bacteria > Bacillota > Clostridia > Oscillospirales > CAG-272 > CAKSQF01. The sequence continues at coordinate 11,206 of JAFTMF010000154.1, read as the reverse complement.
TTCCGACACCTCCAAGAACTTTTATAAAAGCCCGACAAATACTTGTCGGGCAGAAATGAGTTTTCATCTAACGCCGTAGGGGAGGGGCTTGCTCCTCCCGTTACAGACAAACAGTTTTATCTGTGCAAGCCCTCTGTGAGCGGCGGGAGTCGTAGTTGCGCATAGCGCATCTACCGCCCTCGCCCTACGGAAATACTGCCAATCACCGCAGGAGGAACGACTATGCCCAAAAAAACGTCCCGACAAAAGCGCCGGGAGGCGAGGTACCAAGCCCTGCGCTATCGCCGAGCGCATCCCGATGTCATCGACGGCGGCAGACTTGTCGGCTATCGGCGGTTCTGCGTGTTTGTGGGGACTTGGTGGGTGATTTGCCCCCTATTCCTGCTTACCTGCTTTCTGCTGGCAGAGATTGTTGTTTGGGCGGTCATCGGCGTTTTCGTGCTTTTATTTGCTCCGTTTGTGATCTACCTCATCAGAGTGCCCTTTTTCGAGGCATCCCTTAGCTGTCCCCATTGCGAAGAGCCGGGAGAAGCTCGCTGGTACGATTGGATCTTCAATACCAGACGCGGCAACTATGAGTCCGGCGAAGGACTTCGTGACATCCGTCCCCGCCGCCGCTACTATCGAGAGTTGAAAAAAGCCACCGATACCTACACTTGCCCCTACTGTGGGAAGACGATCTACGTCCTTCCCCGTGAAGAATATAAGAAAATCCGCGGCAAAGGCCGCAAGAATTGAGAAGAATTATGATACACGCATACAAAAGCAACGGATATAACATCATCATCGACGCCAACTCCGGCTCGGTTCACGCCGTGGACGAGGTAGCATTCGACGCCATCTCTAATTATGAGCAGATGGAGCGTGCCGATCTCACCGCATTCCTCCTGGACAAATACAAGGACAATCCCGACGTCACCGAAGCAGAGATTGAAGAGCTCTACGCTGATATCGAGGAGCTGAAGAAGGAAGGCCGCCTCTTTACCGAGGATAAGTTTACCAAAGTCGCCTTCGACTTCAAAAAGCGTCAGTCGGTGATCAAAGCAATGTGCCTCCACATCGCCCACGGATGCAATCTGTCCTGCAAATACTGCTTTGCCGGTGAGGGCGAGTACCACGAGAAGGGTCTGATGTCCTTCGAGGTGGGCAAGGCGGCATTCGATTACCTCATCGCTCATTCGGGCACCCGCCGCCATCTGGAAGTAGACTTCTTCGGCGGCGAGCCTACCCTCAACTTTGAAGTAGTCAAGCAGCTGGTTGCCTACGGTCGCTCTTTGGAGAAGGAGCACAACAAGGAGTTCCGCTTCACCTTCACCACCAACGGTCTTTTGGTAGACGACGAGGTGATGGATTTCTGCAACCGTGAAATGCACAACGTGGTAATGAGTCTGGACGGCAGAAAGTGCGTCAATGACCGTATGCGCGTCAACAAAGCAGGCAAGGGCTGCTACGATACCATCGTGCCCAAGTTCCAAAAGTGGGCGGAGCAGCGCGGACAGGAGAACTACTACATCCGCGGTACCTACACCCACCACAATCCCGACTTTGCGGCTGATATTTTACATATGGCAGATCTGGGCTTCAAGCAGATCTCCATCGAGCCCGTAGTTGCTCCCAAGACCGCAGACTATGCGCTGACCAAAGAGGATCTGCCTACCCTCCTTGCACAGTACGACATCCTCGCCAAGGAAATGCTGAAGCGTGAGGAGAAGGGCAACGGCTTTACCTTCTATCACTATATGATCGACCTGGAGGGCGGTCCTTGCATCGTCAAGCGCATCTCCGGTTGCGGCGTGGGCACCGAATATATGGCGGTGACTCCCACCGGCGATATCTACCCCTGCCATCAGTTCGTAGGAGACGAAAAGTTCAAGCTGGGCAATATCTTCACCGGCCTTGAAAACACCGAGATTTTGGACGAGTTCAAATACTGCAACGTCTACGCACATCCCGAGTGTAACGATTGCTTTGCCCGTTTCTACTGTAGCGGCGGCTGTGCGGCAAACGCTTACTACTCCACCGGTTCCATCCGCGGCGTGTATGAGCTGGGCTGTGAGCTCCACCGCAAGCGTATCGAGGCGGCCATTATGATCCGCGTAGCCCAGTCTATGCGGGAAGAATAATCGATAACGTAAAAATGCTCTCCAAAACGGAGAGCATTTTTGCGTTATGAATGAGAGTGCGCGTGATCGGGGAGATCGCCGTCCTCGTGAGAGTGGCTGTGTTCCGATTCATCCCCGCTATGCACGTGGCTGTGGGAGTGGGAGTGAGAGTGAGGGTGCGTGTGCACCAAATCGCCGTGTCGATGTGCGTGGGTGTGGACGTGGGTATGAGCGTGCTCGTGCTGCAGGGTAACGGTGTCTTTGACAATCAGCACCGTGGCTGCTACCATCAGCCCAAGAGCGATGTAGAACATCCAGACGGGGAGCTCCCACAGAAGCAGGAAACTGAAAAAGACGCCTAAAAAGGGAGCGATGGAATAGTAGGCGCTGGTTTTAGCGGCGCCCAGATCCTTTTGCGCCATCACGTAGCACTTGATGCTCAGTCCGTAGGAGACAAAGCCCAGTCCTAAAATGGCAGGGATGATCCAAAGTGAAGGGAAGGGCTCCTTCAGAATCAGCGCTACGATCAGACTGCCCAGTCCCGAGCCGATTCCCTTGACGGTAACGATCTGCGTGCTGCTCTTGTTACTCAGCTTTCGGGTGCAGTTGTTCTCGATTCCCCAGCACAGGCAGGCGCCCAGTGCCAACAGAGATCCTTCGTTAAAGAGAATGCCGTCACTCCCCTCCAAGCTCAGCAGGATGCTGGCGCCGGTGATGAGTCCAATGGCAATCCATAGCCGCTTGGAAATCACTTCCTTGAAAATCAGGAGCGCAATCAGCGAGGTTGCAACGATTTCGAAATTGTTCAGCAAGGATACGTGAGCGGGATTGGTGCGGGCAATGCCTGCCATCAACAGAATGGGAGCGGCAATATCCAGCACTACCATTGCAACGGTATAGGGAAGCTCGTGGCGGGTCAGCGGTTCCTCGGAATCGGGACGTCCGACTGCAGCTTGCAAGCCTTGCCAAAGTCCCATTCCCAGCCCTGCTCCCAAATAGAGGAATGCCGCCATCATAGTAGCCGATGCATGTCCCAGCAGGAGCTTGGAGAGAGGGACGTTGATCGCATATAATGCAGCAGCGACGATAGCAAGAATCGTCGCTGCTTTTTGCTTCGGATTTTTCATTCTTGTGTTTCGCCTTCCTCAGCAAGATTGCGGAAGTTGGTCTGCAGGATGAAGAGGGTGCGGTAGAAAACCTCTAAGTCTTCCTTGGGAATATCACCGCTGACCTTCTGCTGAATGGTGCTGACTGCACTCGCGATATAATTGGCTACGTTTCTGCCCTCGGTGGTCAGAAGCAGGCGGGCTTTGTAACGCTTGCCGCCGGAAGGAGCGGTGGTCACGAATCCCTTTTCGGTGAGCTCGGAGATGATACGGGAGATCAGCGCCTTGTCAACCGAGCTGGCGTCGGACAGCTCTGCGGGGGTGAGCCCGTCGGGAGTGCGGCCCAAAATGTAGAGCACCATTACGTGGCTGCTGCGCAGTCCGTAAGCACTCATTCGCTGATCCTTCAGCTTTTTAATGGATTTCAGCACGTCTGCAAGGGTGAGTGTAAATTGTTCCAGATGATCGTTATACATTGGCTTATCCTTTCTGAAGAAGACGAATCTGCATAGTCAGCGTCTTGGTTTCGTGGGGCGCAAGGGTGACGGTTTCGGGTTTATTGGCAAGATCGGTAGAGACTCCTTCGGGAGCGGGAAGTCCCTGCCAAGGTTCAATGCAAAGATAGGGAGCCCCTTCTGCGTGCCAAAGACCCAGCACGGGGAAATCGGCAAAGTCCACACGGATATCGCAGGGAAGAGAGGGGGCGGTGAGAGTCAGCGCTCGCTGCGGCTTGGCAACTGCAAAGAAGATTCCGCATCCGCCCGCAGGATCGGGGGAGAGGGGGAGGGTGCTATTAGTCAGAGGATAGACACTCCGTCCGTCGCCGAGCAGTCCGTTTTCGGTAATCTCGATGCGGGTGAGAGGTGCGTCGGAGTCAAAAAGCAGGGCGGCATTATCGAAACCGTTGTCTCCAACGGGAAGATGAAATCCGGGATGACAGCCGAAGGAGAAGGGGAGCGCTATGTCACCTGCCGTCACCGAAGCGGCGATTTCCAGCCCGTCGGCACAAAGCCGATAGTCCATCGTCAGCGCGAAGGGGAAGGGATAGACCGATCGGGTTTCGGGGGAATCGGCGAGTGTCAGCGTAAGTCGGTCATCGGTATGCTCTGCGACGCTCATTTGTGCGGTGGGGAGAAAACCGTGGATGGTCATCGGATACTGCAGGTCCTGCCAGCGATAGAAGCCGTCCTTGACTCTGCCGCAGAAGGGGAAGAGAAAGGGGGCACTGCCATCCCAATAGGCAGGATCTCCCTGCCAGATCAGCTGAGTCTCTCCGTATTGGAGCGAACGCAGCTCACCGCCCGAGAGCGAAATCTCGGCGGACAGCAATCCGCTGTGAAGCTTGAAGCGATCCATCTGTCTGTTGCCTCCGGATAAATACATTTCTGTTTCAATTTTTATACATATTATATCATACCCCATTATTGATGATTTGTCAAGGGCTCGCAGATTGTTTTTTTGCCCCTTCGTCGAAAAAACGAAATATCTGTCTCTTTTGGATGAGATTTGTAAGGTTTGCCGGTTTTTGCCCAAAATTATCCTTTTTTGGAAGGGCATATATAGAAAAAGCCTCTTTGCAGGGCGTAATATATCAAAAGTGATATACCGCTATTCGGATTTTACTATTCAATAAAACTTTATTTATTGCTATAATAGTAGACGGATATCTGCGGAAAAAATTCGCAGGCCCTTCAAATTCAGTCTATTATAATGTGAAGGAGTTATAAAATGAGCAACAAAGTCACTATTATCGGAGCCGGCAGCGTAGGTTCCACTGTGGCCTATACCCTTGCGGTACAGGGCACTGTTTCGGAAATCGTCATCATCGACATTAACGAAGAAAAAGCGCTGGGCGAGGCAATGGATATCCGTCAGGGTACTCCTTTCTGCTATCCCGTAAACATTTATGCAGGCAACTATGAAGACGCTAAGGGTTCCGATATCGTAATCCTCACCTCCGGCGTTGGCAGAAAGCCCGGTCAGACCCGTCTGGATCTGGTAAACACCAACGTAAAGATTGCCAAGAACATCATTCCCCAGATTGCGGCTGCTGCTCCCGACGCTATTTATGTGATCGTCGGTAACCCCGTTGATATTATCACCTATCAGTTCTGCAAGTATTCCGGCCTGCCCGAGCATCACATCATCGGCTCCGGTACCACTCTGGACACCGCCCGTCTGCGCTCCTATCTGGCAGAGTATTACAATATTAACGAAGCAAACGTACACGCTTACGTATACGGCGAACACGGCGATTCCTCCTTCGTACCGTGGTCTCTGGCAAACATTTCCAACGTAAACGTAGATCAGTATCAGGCTTGCCTGAAGGACGATAAGCCCGATCAGCCTCCGCTGGATCACGAATACGTGGAACAGCACGTCCGCAAGTCCGGCGGTCAGATCATCGCACGCAAGGGCGTGACCAACTACGCCATCGCAATCTCCACCTGCCACATCGTAAAGAACATTCTCAACGGTGCAGAGACTGCTATGACCGTATCCTCTATGATGCACGGCGAGTACGGCATTGAGGACGTATGCCTCTCCACTCTCTCCATCATCGGCAGAGACGGTGTTTGCGGCAAGGTGCTTACTCCTCTCACCGAGGAAGAAACCGCACGTCTCCAGCATAGCGCACAGTGCCTGAAGAACGTAATCGATCAGGTCGATTTCTCTATGTGATTGATTCAGTTGAAAGGATACAGATATGGAATACCGTATTGAACATGACTCTATGGGCGAGGTGAAGGTGCCTGCCGACAAGTATTGGGCAGCCCAGACTCAGCGTTCCTGTCAGAACTTCCCCATCGGCGTAGGCATTGAAACCATGCCCCGCGAAATCACCCACGCCTTCGGCATTCTGAAGAAGGCAGCAGCTATGGCGAACCACGCGCTGAAGCCCGAAAAGATGACCGATGAAAAGCTCTCTGCAATCTCCGCAGCTTGCGACGAGGTTATCAGCGGCAGCCTCAACGAGCATTTCCCTCTGGTAGTTTGGCAGACCGGTTCCGGTACCCAGTCCAATATGAACGCCAACGAGGTAATTGCCAACCGCGGCAACGAAATCGCCGGCAAGAAGCTGCTCCACCCCAATGACGACATCAATATGAGCCAGTCCTCCAACGATACCTATCCTACCGCAATGCACATCTCTGCGGTCATCGCCATCGAGGATAAGCTCATTCCCGCCATCGACGTGCTCATCGAGACTTTTAAGCGTCTGGAAGCAGAGAACGAGGGCATCGTAAAGTCCGGCCGTACCCACCTGCAGGACGCTACCCCCATCAAGTTCAGCCAGGAGATCTCCGGCTGGCGCTCCTCTCTGGAGAAGGACAAGAAGCTGCTCCAGATCGCTCTCCCCGAGCTGAAAGAGCTGGCACTGGGCGGCACCGCCGTTGGTACCGGTCTGAACACTCCCAAGGGATTTGATACCAAGGTTGCAGAGGCAGTTTCCCAGCTCACCGGCAAGACCTTCGTAACTGCCGAGAACAAGTTCCACGCTCTCACCTCCAAGGACGAGCTGGTATTCGCTCACGGCGCAATGAAGGCGCTGGCAGCCGATCTGATGAAGATCGCTAATGACGTGCGCTGGCTGGCTTCCGGTCCCCGTGACGGTCTGGGTGAAATCTTCATCCCCGAAAACGAGCCCGGCTCCTCCATTATGCCCGGTAAGGTAAACCCCACTCAGTGCGAGGCACTGACTATGGTTGCCGTACAGGTTATGGGCAACGACGTTGCCGTTGGTATGGCAGCATCTCAGGGTAACTTCGAGCTGAACGTATTCATGCCGGTTACCTCCTACAACTTCCTCCAGTCCGCAAGACTGCTGACCGAGGCAATTCTCTCCTTTAATAACAACTGCGCAGTTGGTATCAAGGCAAACCGTGAGAAGATGCACCACAATCTCCACAACTCCCTGATGCTGGTTACCGCGCTGAACCCCTACATCGGCTACGAGAACGCCGCTAAGACCGCTAAGAAGGCTTACAAAGAGAACATCTCTCTGAAGGAAGCTTGCGTAGCACTGGGCTTCCTCACCGCCGAGCGTTTCGACGAGGTGTTCCACCCCGAAGAAATGGTCTGAGCCAGAAAGGAAAGATGAAATGAAAGTAAGTTACTATCCCGGCTGTACGCTGAAGACCAAGGCGAAGGAGCTGGACAAATACGGCAGAAAGTCTGCTGAGGCTCTCGGTATCACCTTAGAGGAGATCGAGAACTGGCAGTGCTGCGGCGGCGCATTCACCTGTGCATCCGATGAAATTGCTACCAAGCTGTCCTCGGTTCGTGCACTGGTTGAGGCAAAGGAAAAGGGACAGGATCTGGTTACCCTGTGCTCCGCTTGCCACAACGTGATCAAGCGCACCAACGCCGCTATGAAGAACGATGCCGACTTTGCCATGAAGGCAAACAATTACATGAAGCTGGATACCCCCTACTACGGCGAGACCAACGTCATCCACTATCTGGAGATGCTCCGCGATACCGTTGGATTTGACGAGCTGGCCAAGAAGGTGGTCAATCCTCTCAAGGGCAAGAAAATTGCCGCATATTACGGCTGTCTGCTGCTCCGTCCCGGCAAGGTGATGGCAATGGACAATCCCGAAAATCCCCGCATCATCGAGGATTTCATCAAGGCGATCGGCGCTGAACCCGTAGTTTATCCCTACCGCAACGAATGCTGCGGCGGTTACATCACTCTGGAGGACAAGACCATCGCTGCCAAGAAGAGCAACAAGGTGCTGCACAGCGCAAAAGTTGCCGGCGCTGAGATGGTGATCACCGCTTGCCCCCTCTGTCTGTATAATCTGCAGAAGAATGGCACCGAGGATCTGCCCGTAGTTTACTTTACCGAGCTGCTGGCCGAAGCACTTGGCGTGAAGGAGGACTGAAAATGACCGAGCTTCAAATGAAAGAACAGGTACTCCGTATGAGCGGAGTAGACCCTCTCAAGTGTATGCGTTGCGGTAAGTGCTCCGGCACCTGCCCCTCCTACGACGAGATGGAATATCATCCCCACGAGTTCGTTTATATGGTAGAAAAAGGTCAGATCAGTAAGCTGATGGCATCCGATTCTATTTATAAATGTCTCTCCTGTATGGCTTGCGTAGAGCGTTGCCCCCGCGGCGTAGAGCCCGGCAAGCTGGTAGAGGCAATCCGCCTTCTGGCGGTTCGCCGTCAGGGTGCAAACCACCTGAAACCCGACGATATCCCCGCACTGCTGGACGAGGATCTGCCTCAGCAGGCAATCGTCACCGCATTCCGTAAATATACCAAGTAATCGAGAAAGGAATTGAGACAAATGCAAAAAATCGGCGTATTTGTTTGTTGGTGCGGCAGTAATATCGCGGCAACCGTAGACGTAAAGAGAGTTGCAGAGGCACTCTCCCACGAGAACGGCGTTGTATATTCCACCGATTACCAATATATGTGTTCCGAAGCGGGTCAGAATCTGATCAAGGATGCCATCAAGACTCACGGCCTCACCGGCGTCGTTGTATGCTCCTGCTCTCCCCGTATGCACGAGAACACCTTCCGCAAGGCTTGCGCACTTGCGGGCATCAACCCCTATATGGTAGAAATTGCCAACATCCGTGAGCAGTGCTCCTGGATTCACAAGGATATGGTGCAGGCAACTGCAAAGGCAATTATCCTGGGTAAGGCTGCTATCGCAAAGGTTCACCTGAATGCTCCCCTGACTGCAGGCACTTCTCCCGTTAAGAAGCGCGCACTGGTTATCGGCGGCGGTATCGCAGGTATTCAGACCGCTCTGGACATTGCAGAGGCAGGCTTTGAGGTAGACATCGTTGAGAAGAAGCCCACCATCGGCGGTAAGATGTCTCAGATCGACAAGACCTTCCCCACGCTGGACTGTGCGGCTTGTATCCTCACCCCCAAGATGGTTGACGTAGCCCAGAACGAGCTCATCAACATCTACTCCTACAGCGAAGTATCCGCTGTCAAGGGATTTGTAGGTAACTTCACCGTTACTATCAAGAAGAAGGCACGTTACGTTAAGGAAGACGTATGTACCGGTTGCGGTCTGTGTACCGAAAAGTGTCCTCAGAAGAAGGTTCCCAACGAATTCAATCTGGGTATGGACAACCGCCGTGCCATTTACATCCCCTTCGCACAGGCTGTGCCGAAGGTTGCTACCATCGATCCCGAATACTGTACCAAGCTGAAAACCGGCAAGTGCGGTGTTTGTGAAAAGATCTGTACCGCAAAGGCCATCGACTACAATCAGAAGGACGAATTCATCGAGCGTGAATACGGTGCCATCGTAGTCGCTACCGGCTTCAACCCCATCGACCTGAAGGACTTCGACGAGTACGCATACTCCCAGTCTCCCGACGTGGTGACCTCTCTGGAGTTCGAGCGGATCACCAACGCTGCAGGTCCTACCGCAGGTAAGCTCCTCCGTCCCTCCGACGGCAAGCATCCTCACACCATCGTGTTCGTACAGTGCGTAGGCTCCCGTGACACCTCCGGTTGCGGCAAGCCCTACTGCTCCAAGATTTGCTGTATGTACACCGCAAAGCACGCAATGCTCACCCGTGAGAAGTACCCCGACACCGAGGTTTACGTATTCTACATCGACGTACGTACGCCCGGTAAGTCCTTCGACGAGTTCTACCGCAGAGCCGTTGAGGAATACGGCGTCCACTACATCAAGGGTATGGTAGGTAAGGTTGCTCCCGAAGGCGACAAGCTGATGGTGCAGGCATCCGACCTGCTGGCAAATGAGCAGCTGAATATCGCCGCCGATATGGTGGTACTGGCTGCCGCTATCGAGCCCGATAAGTCCGCCCGTCCCCTGGCGACTATGCTCACCGCTTCTATGGACACCAACGACTTCTTCACCGAGGCTCACCCCAAGCTCCGTCCCGTAGAGTCCCCCACCGCAGGTGTGTTCCTCTCCGGTGCTTGCCAGGGCCCCAAGGATATTCCCGAAACCGTTTCTCAGGCTTCCGCCGCCGCTTCCAAGGTAATTGGACTCCTCGTGAAGGATCACCTCACCTGCAACCCCTGCGTGGCTGAGTCCAACGAGCTGATGTGTAACGGATGCTCCGCTTGTGAAAAGGTATGTCCTTACGGCGCCATCACCTACATTGACAAAGAATTCAGAATGCCCGACCGCACCACCCTCGTTCGCCGTGTGGCAAGCGTTAACCCCGCTGTCTGCCAGGGCTGTGGTGCTTGTACCGTTGCTTGTCCTTCGGGCGCAATGGATCTGAAGGGCTTCTCCAATAATCAGATCATGGCGGAGGTAGACGCAATATGCAAGTAAATAACGAATTCAGACCCACCATCGTTGCGTTCTGCTGCAACTGGTGTTCCTATGCGGGCGCAGACCTTGCAGGTACCAACCGTGCAACCTATCCCGCTGACGTAAAGATCATCCGCGTGCCCTGCTCCTGCCGTGTGAACCCTATGTTCATTCTCCGTGCCTTCCAGAGAGGCGCTGACGGCGTAATCCTCTGCGGATGCCATCCCGGCGACTGCCACTACACCTCGGGCAACTACTATGCCCGCCGCCGTATGACCATGCTCTTCTCCATGCTGGACTATCTGGGCATCGAAAGAGAGCGTACCCGTGTGGAATGGGTCTCTGCGGCTGAGGGTGCTAAGTTTGCGGCTACCATGAACGAGTTCGTGGAGACCGTCACCAAGCTTGGCGAAAACAAGAGACTGGAGGATCTGAGATGCAAGAACTGATGAAAAAGCGTGCTGTCGAGCTGCTCTCCACCGGCAATGTTGACCGCGTCATCGGCTGGAAAAAGGGCGAGCTTTCCTATGACTGCACTCCCGCAGTCTTCACCGACGCAAAAGACCTCTGGGACACCTTCGTTTACGACGATTTCTCTGCACCCAACCTGTCCAAGTATCTGGTAGCAGAGTGCAAGAAGGGCGGCAAGATCGCCGTATTCCTGAAGCCCTGCGACACCTACAGCTTCAACCAGCTCCAGAAGGAGCACCGCATTAAGCGCGAGATGATTC
>JAFTMF010000153.1 GCA_017452565.1 Clostridia bacterium | reverse complement strand
GGTGGCTCGGACGAAGTCCGAGACGGGAGAGGTATTCGTAGGATTTTGTGCGGTAGACCTCTTCCGGCACGCCTACGGCGTGCCACCTTCCCCAGAGGGGAAGGCGTGGGTTTGTGCATATTACTAATGCGTCTTTCTAATGAATACTTTTTCGACACGCTGAAATCCCCCGCTTACATCAAGCGGGGGATTCTCTGTTATATGATTTAATTATACAGCATCAGCTCGCAGAGCTGCATGGCACCGTATGCCTTTTCAATGGACAGGCAGAACCAAGTGTAGCTGCCACAATCGTCCAGGGTGTACACATGGGGAGCGAAGTCCTCGCCCAGCATATTGCTGTCAGCCACGATGTCCAGCGCTTCCCAAGTCTTGCCGTCGTTGGAACCGTAGAGCACCCACGCACCGGGGTTGCGGATGGGATACTCGGAGGTATCGTTACCGGTCACCAGCACGTAGCCTACGGGGGCAACCGCTTCGGTCATCTGCCAAACGATGCAAGCAGAGTCCATACCGGCGCCCAACTTGCCACCGTTGTTGGACTCAAAATCCTCTCTGGTGTAAATGCCGTCGAAAAGGCGGTCGGGACCTTCGTTTTCGTCCCAGCACTGAACGTTGATGAAGGCACTGTCGATCTTTACCTTATCGGCGAGATTGTTGTAGGCGCTCATCCAGAATCGGGCGTCTCCGCTCACCAAAGGCTCTGCATTCTTGCCGTTTTCGGTGAGCTTATCGGTGGGCAGCTTGCCGTAGAAGGTGCCAACGCCTTCCACCGGCTCTGTGATTTCCTCGGTGGTATACAGCAGCAGCTCGGACAGCTGGAATGCGTTGCCACTGACTACCGCATCCAAAGACCAGCAATAGTAGCGGTATGCCTGATCGTTGTCAAATTCAAACACGGTGCCGGTATAATTGGCCACGGGAAGCTCCGCATCCTGCACCGAGTGCACGACCTTCCAGTCCTCACCGTCCACAGAACCGAACAGCGTCCAGTCCTTGGGATTTCGGCCGGGATATTCCACAGTATCGTTGGCAGTATAGAGAGCGTACGCGTTCACGGTAACCGGACGGGTCATTTCCCAATATACCTTCATATTGTTGATGTCCTGACCGTATTTGTTGCTGCCCTCGTCGGTGGACTCAAAGAGACCGTCCAGCATATCCAGCGCCACGTGGCGTCCCCAAGCGGCAGGACCGGAAACCGAATCCCGATTGATGTATTTCAGCAGCTGGTAGTAACCTTCCAGCTCCGCACCGTCGCCCTGCTCAGAGGGGTTGCCTTGGGGAGTATCCGGACCGGAGGGGACAGGAGGTCTGGGCTTATTGTCTCCCATCGGGATCTTATCGGCAGGAAGTACGGGAGTGGGGGTCATCTGCTGGGTGAGTGCGATGGGGTTCTTCTTATCATCGTCCCCCTTTTCGGGAGCGTTGGTAGTGGTAGTCACTCCACCTTTTCCGCTATTGCAGGAAATAAGCATTCCCAGCAACAGTAGCAGTGGCACAATCGTTTTTGTAATACGCATAGTCTATCCTTTCCCGGTTTGTGAAGATCGAAGAATATTTCCCACCGGTGTGATCAGTATTATTGTTAATGTATCACAAATTTGTGAATCTTATGTGAACGCGCAGTGAATCAGATGTTAACACCGAATGCCGCTCGCAAATTCTCGGGGAGAGGCACCTCCACGTGATGGCAGAAGCTGTACAGCGACAGCTCACTCACCGGTTTGCCGAGGATTTGCTCCAACGCCCGCTTGTAATAGAAGAGCTGATCGGCATAGCGTTCCCAGAGCAGTGCACCGCCTTCCGCAGGGGTTTTGCCCAAGCGATCGGTTTTGTAGTCCACCAGCTTCACGCTGCCGTCGGGGAGGAGGAAGCAGCAGTCCACAACGCCCTGCACCAGCAGTTTGGCATCGGCAAGAGCAGCTTTGCGGGCGGCATCCTTGGTAAACTCAGCGGCAGACAGCTGCACGTTAAAGCGGAACTCCCGCAAAACCTTCTCGCTGTCCCGCATCTGACGGTAGAGGGAGGACTCGAAAAATTTGCGCAGTGCCGACAAATTCACTGCATCAGCCATCACGGGGCTGAGGAACTGCTTATTCACCAGCCGCAGAAGCTCCATTTCCACGCCCTTCGCCTCTACAGACTCAAAATCGCAGAACTGCATAAACAGGTGGGTGGCAGTACCCCGCTCTGCACCGCTAAGGGCATCGGGGGTGGTACTGAGGAAGGAGGGCGTGCGCTTGAGGCTGACGCCGTGGAGAGTGGTACCCTGTTCTTCCTCTGCATCCAGCAGATCGGGCACCAATCGGCTCACCGACAGCTTGGCAGGCAGATCGCTCACCGCGCTGTGGGGATAGGCGAAATCGAAGCGGTCGGCAATCTCACGGGCGGTGCGCTCTGCCTCGTCGGTTGCAGGCGCGTCTTCTGTAGGTGTGCCTTCCGTATTCTCGTCTGCTGTAGACTCGCTTGCAGTAGCCTCATCGACGGTGCGGTCGGGATCGGTGGTGTTGGTTGCATCGACTTCGGCTGCACTCGTTTCTGCAGTGTCCGCATCCTCGGCAGTCTCCTGCACCAAATGGATGCCCTCGGCGTCGCAGAGATAGCGGCTGATCTTGCAGCACTTTTCCGCACGGTCGGGGTACAGTCCCAGCACGCCCATAATCCAGTCGATATAGCTGGGCGCGTGCTTGACTCCCCAGAAGGTGAAGCGATCGGCAAGGCTTGCCCAGCGCTCCGCAGAAGAGCCGGGATAGGTGAGCCAAGCGCTGACGTACAGCCGCTCCTTGGCACGGGTCATCGCCACGTAGAGATTGCGCATCTCTTCTTCCAGCGTGTCCTCGGTGATCCGCTCCGCCAGCAGCTGGCGTGGGAGTGTCTGATATTTGCTGAGGGTTTCGGGATCTCGGAGGGTCAGCGTCATTCCCAGATCTTTGTGGAAGAGCAGATCTTCCTTCTTATCCATCTGCCCCAACTTGCCTGCTGTATCGGCAAGGAAGCAAATACGGAACTCCAAGCCCTTGGAATGGTGAATGGTCATCAGCTGCAGGGCATCGTTGTCGCCCAGCGCAGGGGTGCGCTCTACCCCCTGCTCGCTCTCGGCAAGATCGCCGACGTAGCGCAGGAAGCGATGAAGTCCACGGAAACTGTTCTTCTCAAAGGTACGGGCCAGCTGATAGAAGCTACGGAGATTCTGCTCCGCCGCCTTGCCCCGCACGGGATCTGCTCCCACGATGGCAATCATCGCAGTCTCGGCGTAGAGCTTGCGGATGAGCTCGTCGGAGGACAGAGTGCAGGAGGCCTTCCGATACTCCTCCAGCCAGCGGAGGAATTCGTCTACCCGCACGTCTCCCCGATGGGCGCAAAGGCTTTCGTAAAGGCTGACGCCGGGATCGGGGCGTCCCTTCTCCCAACGGTAGGCAATCAGCTCCTCGGTGGTGAAGCCGAACACCGGTCCGGTGAGTGCACCTGCCAAATAGACGTCCTTGGTGGGATTGTCGATGGTATAAAGCAGAGAGAGCAAGGTGAGAATCTCTGGCTCCTCGAAAAAGGGCATCGCCCGATTGTGAACGCAGGGGATGCCGCGCTTTTTCAGGGCATCCTCGTAGGGCGTGACCTTGGTGTTGAGGCTTCGCAGGAGAACCGCCATTTCGCTGAGGGGGATACCCTCCTCTTTCCAAAGGCGTTCCACCTCTGCGGCAACGAACTCCGCTTCGGCTTCTCTTCCCTTCAGCTGTTCTTCCTCTTCGCTCTCGTCGCTCTTGGCTGCACTGTCTGCCCCTTGCAGAAGCACCACCTGCACCGGCTGTTTGCCGTCCTGCGCATCCTCCTTGCCGCGGATCAGGCGGTCGCCCTTCTGATAGCTCACCGTTCCGCCTGCGGTGAAAAGATCCTCGCACACGAGATTGACGAAATCCACCACCGACTGATCGCATCGGAAGTTATGGGAGAGATAGATGGTCTGCCCCACCCCTGCAGTGGGAACGGCGCTGTCAAACCGACTGCGGTAGTCGGCGAAAATGGAGGGCTCCGCACCGCGGAAGCCGTAGATGCTCTGCTTGATATCGCCTACCATAAAGCGATTGCCGTTGGCAATGGCAGAGAAAATATCGTCCTGCAGACGGTTTACGTCCTGATACTCGTCGATGTAAATCTCCCGATAGGAGCGGGACAGCGCCTTGGCAATGGCCGTCGGCTGACCGTTTTCGATGAGCAGACGGTGGGTATAATGCTCCAGATCGGCGTAATCCATCACGCCCAGCCGCTGTTTTTCGGCGGCAAAGCGACGGTCAAACTCCTCCATCAGCTCCGCAAGGGTGCCAAGGAGACGGGCGGTTTTGACCAGATCGGCGGTCACCTCGCCCGAACGGGTGGCGGAGAAATAGTGATCCCGCAAGGATAGAAATTGCTCCTTGCTATCGTCTCGGAAGAGAGTTGCCGCCGTCAATTCGGGGGGCGCTTTGGACAAGGTAGGTTTTCGGTTGAACACTACGCCCTGCACGGCTGCTGCAAGGGATTCGTAGCTGTCCGTATGGTTCATCACCCCGGCAAGGCTCGCCCATTCGTCCTCGTAGAAGCGGATCAACCCCTCTACGGTGGCAATCCGTTTGGTTACCTTTTCCCGATCCTTGGCCTTGGCGGGCATCGGAACCGCCTGCTCGACTGCCAATATATCGGCAAGCACCTCGCCCACCCGACGGTACAAGCCCTCGTAATGGTTCAAATAGTCCTTGATATATCGCAGGAGCATCTGCCCGTAACTGCCGGTGAGCAGTCCCGCGCCGACGCTCTCCTCCACCTTGCGGGCGGCAGCGGCAAAATAAGCAACGCCCTCGGGGAGGCTGGTGGTTTTATCATAGAGTTTCAGCAAAGTCTCCCCCAGCTGATCGTCGGAGAGCACCGCAAACTGGGAGACCATCTCCAAAAACGCGGGAGTGGCGGTTTTGTAGGAATCTGCCAAGAGCCGTTCCATAATCTGCATAGACAGACGGGTTTTCTCGCCGTCGTCGCAGACACGCATAGCCACGGGCAAGCCCAACAAAGAGGCGTTTTTGCGAATTTGGGTGAGGCAGAAGCTGTGGATGGTGGAAATCTCCGCCTTTTCCAAGAGAAGGAGCTGACGGCGAAGGCGGCGATTGCCCCCTTCCTTGGCCATCTGATCCAGAATCGCCCCTCGGATGCGCACCTGCAGTTCCCCTGCCGCCGCTTTGGAGAAGGTGACCACCAACAGCTCATCCACGCTCACCGGATCTACGGGATCGGTGATTCGCTCGATAATGCGCTGGGTGAGGACGGCGGTTTTGCCCGATCCTGCCGCCGCGCTGACCAGTATATCCTGACCGCGCAGGTCAATGGCCTGCCGCTGGGCAGGGGTCCAATTTCTTGCCATAGCGGTCACTCCTTTCTGCGCCGACAAACGGGACGCATTTTACAGTATTCACAGCCGTCGTGATTGGCATCGGACAGCGGTTTGGCATCGGCAATGCCGTTTTGGATGTTCTGTCCGAATTTTCCCACTACCTCGGCAATCTCTTCCCGCAGAGCGGTAAACTCTTCCGCATCTGCCATAGATTTGTGAGAGCCTCGGCTGATGTTGCCCCGTTTATCCAGTTTCACGGGGATGTATTTGCCACCGAGGTCGGGCTCCATTGCCCGAAGCACGGCCATCTCCTCGTCGGAGAGAAGCAGACCGCTGGCGCCAAAGTAGCCTTCCATTGCATCGGGGGAGTTTGCCGCCTTCTTGGGAATGCCCGACGTGCCTACGTTGAGATAGAGAATCCCCGCAGGCTTCGGCTCTGCTCCCTCGGGCAGCTTCAGCTTTTCCCGCAGTTTCGGATCCTGACTCTCGCAAAGGGAGTAGAGGTAGAGAAGCATCTGCGTATCCAGACCTTTGGACACGTCCGATCGGGTGAAGGTTTTGTTGTAGGTTTTATAGTCCACGACTCGCAGGTAATACTCGCCGTCTTGTTCGTAGCAGTCCACACGGTCTACCACGCCGCGCACGCCTACGCTGCCCCCATCCTCCAAGGGAATCTGAAGGGGAGGTACGCCGCCGCTGCCCACCTGCACTTCGCAGGCCACGGGACGGAATTCGGAGTTACGAAACTCCTCACGGAAACGTCGCAGGAGCAAATTGGCAAAGGGTCTTGCCCGATCAAAGAGGCTGCTAAGACGGGGATCTTGCCAATCTCTCAGCATCCGCAGACGGTAGCAGTCCACCTCGGTGTTCACCATCTGGGCAATGGCCTCGTCGGTGAGGGCGGAGTCTTTGGCCACCACGGGCACCAAATCCTCCAGTATTTTGTGGACGAAGGTACCCACGTCGTTGCTTTGGAACTCGCCGCTCTTGGGCTCTGCCAAATTCAGAACGTAGCGGCAGAAATAGGAGTAGGGACAATTGACGTAGCGCTCCAGACGGGAGGGAGTGAGCTCCAGCCGGCGGGGGATGATTCGCTCCATCAACTGGGGGGACATCCGACATTCGTCCACGCCGATGCCCTCCTCTGCCGCACGGATTTTGCCAGCGGTAGAGACTTCGTCTCTGAGCAGTTCCAGCAGCTCCCGTCCCACGGGATCGTGGGGATGGGTGAGTCCGTAGAGCAGCGCACTGTCTCGGGTGGCCACCCAATCGGCGGCATTCCAAGCGGCAGGCTGCCGGGCGGTAAGATCGGGAAAGAGCTCGGTAAGCGCTCGCACCGCCATCGACGCTCCCTCGGCTGCGGTGTAGGTCACGGTCAGCGAGGAGGAGGGGAAGCAGGCGGCGGTGTAGAAATAATACAGTTCATCGTGGATCAGAGACTGACCGCCCTCAGCAAGAGTCAGCTGATGCTCGGCAAGCTCCGCACGCTCCCGATCGTCAAAGTAGCCCTTGGCGCCGTCTCGGGAGGGGAACACGCCCTCGGACACGCCGATGAGGAAGGCGTGACGGATACCGCTCCCACGCAGGAGATTGGCAGATCCCACGGTGACCTGATCCTGTCCCGAAGGGATGGTGCCGATGTCGCTGTCCTTCAGCAACAAACTCAGCAGTTTGGCGTACAATGCAGGATCTACCGTCTCGTCGCCCAAGATGCAGACCAGCTGATCCAGCGAATCCATCAGACAGTTCCAAACCTGCAGCTGGGTGTCTGCCAGTACCCGATCGCCCCGCAGGCGGTTGGCCTCGGCAGATGCCTCCAGCTTTTCGGGGATGTGCAGATCGACAAGGAAGCGATAGAGCGCCTGTGAGATCGAACGGACGGTAGGACGCTGTTCAAACGCCTCGCAGAACACCGCCAATGGGGGCACGAAACGGGCACGCAGAGCGTTCAGCCGATCCAGTTTTTCCTGATCTTGATCGGTAAACTCCTCGGCAAAGCCTCTGGGATTCATATTCCATTCGATCTCATCCCGCCAGCGTTTGCCTCGAATCTTCCACAGATAGGCGTACTCCTCCACGGGGTCGCACTCGTCGGGGGTGAGATCGGTGAGGTAGGTGCGCAGATAGGCGATCACGTCCTCGGTCTGCCAATCGTAGGCGGCAACGGCAAGGGCGGCCAGCACCAATCGGATTTCGGGCATCGTAGCGATCTCCCGACGGCGGGAGGTATAATAGGGGATGCCGTAACGCTCCAGCGCGCTGTCCAGAATGCCGTCGTAGCGGTCGGCAGAGCGGGCGATAATGGCAATCTCGCTGTAGCGAGCTCCTGCCTGCACCAGCCCTTTCACCCTTGCGGCCACGGCGTCGGCCTCTTCGAAGAGATCGGCGCACTCCAGCAGTTCGATAGAATCGGCAGAAGGGGCACTCTCTCCGCCCTCGCTCTCCCAAAGATGGGTAGCAAGGTATGCCAGATCGGGAGTGGTGGCACGGCGGTTATCGGTGAGCACTGCCTCCCGTACCATGGGACAGCCTGCACTCTCGGCAATCTCCAAAATCATCCGTTCAGCGGCGGCAGGCTTACAAAACAGCCAATCGTCTCCGCCGGGCAGGCAGGGGATGGTGACGTAAACCTCCTTCGCCTGCTGCAAAAGAGGGCGCAAAAAGTCTGCCTGCTGAGGGGTATAGCCGGCAAAAGAGTCCAAAAAGACGGTTTTATCGGCAAAATAATCGTTGCCTGCCAAAAGCTCGGCGGCACGGGTGAGATCCTCCGCAGGATCGTCGTAATCGTGGTGGAGCATATGGTGATAGAGGGTAGCAATCGCCGCCAGATCCTCTACCTTGTTTCGGAGCGCACCGCCAAGGAGGGGCGCCGTCTCCGACAGCTTGGCGGGGGTGAGATTGTAGAGCGTCATCTCGGTGATGGCCGAGGTGATCTGCTCTACCCTGCCAAGATCGTCCGCACCGCCCTTTTTTCCGAAGGACAGCACGGGAGAAAGCTGGGAAATGGCCTTGCGGCAAAGGAGTTTTCGGGCTCCCTTGCCGATGTAGCGGTAGCAAAGACCGCCGTAGGTGCGGAAAATACTGTTGCACAAGCGACGAAAACTGGTCACCTCTGCCAAAATGGCAGAGATGCCCAGTTCACAAATCATTCGCTCGGATTCCAGCACCTGCTGTTCAGGCACCATCAGCAGACAGGATCCTCCCCCGTCTGCCGTTTCTTTCATTTTTTGCAAAAGCAAAGTAGTCTTGCCGCTGCCTGCTTTTCCGTAAATCAAATGTAACATAGTATTCTTTCCGAGGCAATGCCTCAAGTCACGCCCATAAGGCGCAGTTCGCCTTCGGAGAATTTTTTCCGAAGGCGAAGGGATTTCGTCACATTAAACGTCGATATCCGAGAGATACTCCGCACCGTGCTCGGAAATGTACCGCTTACGGCCTTCCAAATTATCGCCCAGCAGGATGTCCATAATCTCTGCAGTCTCCTTGGCGTCCGCCTCGCATACGCGAATCAGACGGCGGGTGGCGGGATTCATAGTGGTTTTCCACATCATATCGGGCTCGTTCTCACCCAGACCTTTGGATCGCTGGATGGTGTACTTCTTCTTCTGACTCTCCAGCTTGGAAATGATATCCGCCCGCTCCTTTTCATCGTAGGCGAAATAGATATCGTCCTTAGCGGTGATCTCGTAGAGGGGCGATTCGGCGATATAAACCTTACCGATCTTCAGCAGAGTGGGCAACAGACGGTAGAAGAGAGTGAGCAGCAGGGCACGAATCTGATAGCCATCGTAGTCGGCATCGGTACAGATGATGATCTTATCCCATTTCAGCGCTTCCAGATCGAAGGGAGAAATCTCTTTGCCCTTGCCCTTCACCTCTGCGCCGCAGCCGATGACCTTCAGCAGGTCGGTGATGATATCGTTTTTGAAAATCTTATCGTAGGTGGACTTGAGACAGTTCAGCGTCTTACCGCGGACGGGGATGATGGCCTGGAACTCGGCGCTTCTGCCCAGCTTACAGGAGGTCATTGCAGAGTCACCCTCTACAATGTACAGCTCACGGCGAGTGGGATCCTTGGAACGGCAAGCCACGAACTTGTCCACGCGGTTGGACATATCGGTGTTGCCTGCCAGCTTTTTCTTCACGTCCAGGCGGGTATCGTTGGCGGCCTCACGGCTGCGCTTGTTCAGCAGAATCTGATTGACCACCCGCTCTGCATCCATAGGATTTTCGGCGAAGTAAACCGCCAATTGTTCCCGCAAGAACTCGGTCATTGCAGATGCCACGAAGCTGTTAGTGATGGCCTTTTTGGTCTGGTTGGCGTAGCTGGCAACGGTGGAGAAGTTGCTGCTCACCAGAACGAGGCTTTCCTCAATGTCCCCGAAGGTCACCTTGCCCTCGCCTTTTTTGTATTTGTTGTTGTCCTTGATATACTTCTCGAAGGCGGACACGAAGGCGGAACGGGTTGCCTTTTCGGGAGAACCGCCGTGTTCCAGCCAACTGGAGTTGTGGTAATACTCGATCACTGCGTCCGAATTGGAGAAGCAGAAGCTGACCTCCATCTTCAGCTTGTAGGGAGGAAGGTCGGAACGGTCGCGGCCGGTAGTCTCCTTCTGAGCGAAGAAGGGGGTGGTGAGGGTTTGCTCCCCTGCCAGCTCGGTGACACGGTCCACAATGCCCTTCTCGTAGTAGAACTCCATCTCCTCGAAGCCGTCGGTGATTTCCATACGGAGATTGAAGTGGATGCCCGCATTGACCACCGCCTGCCGCTTCAAGGTCTCCACGAAGAACTCCCGGGAGATATTGATGGCCTTGAATACCTCCAGGTCGGGGAGCCAGCGGATGACGGTACCCCGCTTTTTGGTGGCATTTTTGGAAAGGGGAGTCACCGACAGCTCGCCGTCGGGGTTGCCCTTCTTGAAGTGAATCTCGGAGAGATTCTTGCCGTCATAGGAGCGGACGATCATATAGTCACTGGCACACTGGGTGGAGCAAGCACCCAGACCATTGGTACCCAGCGAAAACTGATAGGCTGCGCCTTCGTTGTTGTTTTCGTATTTACCGCCTGCGTACAGCTCGCAGAAAATCAGATACCAGTTCCAGTTTTTCTCTTTTTCGTTATATCCAAGAGGAACACCGCGTCCGAAATCCTCCACTTCAATGGAGTGATCCTTGTACACGGTAATGTTGATGACGTTGCCAAATCCTTCTTTCGCTTCGTCAACCGAGTTGGAAAGAATTTCAAAAAATGCGTGCTCACAGCCGTCCAGACCGTCGGAGCCGAAAATAACTGCGGGGCGTTTCCGTACACGGTCTGCGCCCTTGAGCTGCTGAATACTCTGATCACCGTATTCCTGAGGCTTGGGTTTCTTCGTTGCCATATTGTCCTCCTTATTTTATCTATCTGAAATCAATGTTTTCGTAGCTTATCTTATATAGTATACCAAAAAACAGACCGTTTGTCAAGTCTGCAAATGAGGGTCAAAAATCTGCCGATTCGGGGCGAAAAATCCCCCAAGCGGGGGATTTTTCTATTTTCAGCGTGGCAGTTTTGCCAATTTCGGATGTGCTTATTTCATAGGGATGAGGTCGCTCCAGTCGGAGTCGGGGTCATCCTTGCCAACCTCCAGCGAGGTCACCGGAGCAGGCGGCTTCGTGGTGACGGCGGGGGTGGTTTCGGTGGTAACGGGACGTTCCGTGGTGATGGGTCGCTGGGTTGTGATCGGCTCCCGGCCGGTGGTAATCTCCGGCAGCTTCTCGGTGGTGGTCACGGAAGGAGGGGTTGTACCGAGGGTGGGAGGAGTGGTGCCGGGCTTCTCCGGAGTGGTAGCCGGCAGCGGTGTCTTGGCGGTCGTCACGATCGGGGCGGGTGTCACGATGGGCGTGGTGACCACGGGAGGAGGTGCCGGAGAGGTTGCCACGGGCAGATCCTTGGTAGTTACTGCAGGCACCTCGGGGGTGGTGGAAGGCACCTTGATAGTAGAAGTGATTTCGGGGGTACGAGTGACGGTGGTGGTCACGGATGAGCCTTCGGTAGTGGAAGAGGTAGTAGTAGATGGATCTTTCGGACGCTGGCAAGCGGCAATGAAAACCAGAATCAACAGCGTTGCCGTCAGACCGAGCAAAACACGTTTCATCGCAACCATCCTTTCTATATTGTTCTCACGTAATTCTGTATTGTACCTTATATTATAACATCCGCAGTGTCGTCTGTCAATAGGACACTGCGGATTTTTTACATTTCGGGAAAACCCTTTTATTTCCGGAAAACCAGCACTTTCCAGTCGTTTTCGCTGTCCTCGTCGCAGAGGGTGAGACCGTGGGATTCCATAGCCTCCTTCACGTCCTCCCATCTGCCCTCGATGATACCGGAGCAGACCAGCTTTGCGCCCTCTTTCAGGTAATCGGCGACGTTCTCGGACATTAGGATGAGGATATCGGCTACGATATTGGCCATTGCGAAATCGTAGGGGCCTTCGGAAAGATCTACCCCTGCCAGCAGATCGGACACGCCGCAGGTAAAGCCGGTGACGCCGTTATCCTTGGCGTTTTCGATGGCCACACGCACTGCCACGGGGTCGATATCGTAGGCGTTAGCGGTTTTCGCACCCAGCTTCAGGGCAAAGAGCGAGAGAATACCGCTGCCCGTTCCCACGTCCAGCACGCGGGAGTTCTGAGGCATATGCTTTTCCACCATTGCTGCACACAGACGGGTGGTTTCGTGAGTACCGGTACCGAATGCCATACCGGGATCCATCAGAATGGTGACTTCCTCGGGCTGAGCATCGTACTTCTGCCAAGCGGGGACTACCACCAGTCGACGGCCGATGTGGACGGGCTGATAGTAGGCACGCCAAGCGTTAGCCCAGTCCTCTTCTCTGAGTCCCTCGATGGTGATATCGGTCTGCAGAGATAGCGCCGCAAAGCGATCCTTGAGAAAAGCAATGTATTCGGGATAGGGCTTTTCCTCGGGCACGAAGATGCTCACCGAGGCAATCTGCTTGTCCGCATTGAGGATGCTGTCGTCGATGAGCTCGCCGTAAACCGACATCAGATTCTCCTCGATATCCGAGTAATCCTCGATCATCAGACCGTTATCCAGCAAACACAAAACCGCCGCAACCTCGTCCAAATCCTTGTGTGCGCAGGTGACTTTAATTTGAGTCCATTCCATAGTTTGTCTCACTTATTTCTTCTTTTTACCTAAAAACCGTTTCTTTCCACCGCCAAAGCTCTCGTCCAGCTTGCGAAGGAGATCCTTCTGCTCGGAGGTGAGGTTCTTGGGGGTTTCCACTACCGTGCGGAAAATGAGGTCGCCCACGCCCCGTCCGTTGACCTGACGGATGCCCTTGCCCCGAAGGGTGAACATAGTATCGGTCTGGGTGCCTGCGGGGATTTTGTATTCGGTGGTGCCGCCCTCCAGCACGGGGACGTCGATTTCTGCACCCAGTGCCGCCTCTGTAAAGGAGATGGGCACGTTACAGTAGACGTTGAGGCCGTCCCGCTCGAAGAATGCGTGAGGACGAACCCGAACGGTAATATACAGATTGCCGGCGGGACCGCCGTTTCTGCCCTCGGAGCCCTGCCCTGCCAGACGGATCTGCTGACCGTCGTCGATGCCTGCGGGGATGGTAACCTCCAGCTTTTTGCGCAGGCGAACCATACCGGTACCACGGCAGTTCTGGCAAGGATTTTTGATAAACTTACCCGTGCCTCGGCAGTTGGGACAAGCCTTTGTGGTTTGCATTACACCCATAAAGGTTTGCTGGGTGACACGGATCTGTCCCTGACCGTTACACTGAGGACAGGTCTCGGGGGAGCTGCCTGCCGCTGCACCGCTGCCCTTACAATCGTCACATTTCTCTACCCGATTGTAGGTGACCTCCTTCTTACAGCCGAAAACGGCTTCCTCGAAGGAAATGGTGATCTGTGCTTCCAGATCCTCGCCGCGGGTAGGACCGTTGCGGCGTGCCTGCGAAGCACCGCCGCCGCCGAAGAAGCTGGAGAAGATGTCGCCAAGGTCGCCAAAGTCTGCGGAGAATCCGCCACCTCCGAAGCCGCCAAATCCGCCGCCTGCTCCCATATTGGGATCCACGCCTGCGTGACCGTACTGGTCGTAGCGCGCCTTCTTATCGGCATCCGAGAGGACCTCGTATGCCTCGTTCACTTCTTTGAAGCACTTTTCCGCTTCCGCATCTCCGGGATGGAGGTCGGGGTGATATTTTTTCGCCATCTGGCGATATGCTTTTTTGATTTCATCATCCGAAGCGCCTTTGGAAAGACCCAGCACTTCGTAATAGTCGCGTTTTGATTCAGCCATTGCTGTTCTCCTTTGTTTTCGTGGAATGCCCGTTGATTAGTCGAAATGGGTTTGGTTGCTGTCTTCTAAGGAAGAAATCCTTCCTTCGTCAGGATTTCAATCTGAGAGGGGGAAGAAACCATCTCAGACGCCGAAGTTTTCTGCCCCCTCTCAGACTCTCCTCCATCTTCCTTGGCTAAGCCGAAGCTCGATGAAAAGTTCGAAAAGAAAAAGCAAAACTCATTTCGACACAACCAGGGGAAGGGATATTTCCCTTCCCCTTATGGCAAATGGCTTAGTTACCGGTCTTGTCTTCGAAGTCGGCGTTGTAGTAGCCCTGACCCTCGGTGCCGCCCTCTGCGCCTGCGTCGTAGCCGGGAGCGCCCTGGGCGCCGCCGTTTTGTGCATACAGCTTTTCGGAGAGCTTGTAGAACGCCTGCTCCAGCGCCTCGCTGTCAGCCTTGATGGCGTCGGTGTCGCTGGTGGTGAGGGTGGTCTTCAGCTTCTCGATGGCTTCCTTAACGGGAGCCTTGTCGTCCTCGGAGACCTTGTCGCCGATTTCCTCCAGTGCCTCGGTGTCAGCCTTGATGGCCTCGGTATCATTACCGGTGATGGTGGTCTTCAGCTTCTCGATCGCTGCCTTTACGGGAGCCTTGTCGTCCTCGGTTACCTTATCGCCGATCTCCTCCAGCGCCTTTTCGCTCTGAAGCAGGATGCTCTCGCCGCGGTTCTTGGTCTCAACGGCTTCCTTAGCCTTCTTGTCTTCCTCAGCGTACTTCTCAGCTTCCTTCACTGCCTTCTCTACGTCTTCCTTGGACATATTGGTGGAGGAAGTGATGGTGATGTGCTGTTCGCGGCCGGTACCCTTATCGGTAGCGGATACGATTACGATACCGTTGGCGTCGATATCGAAGGAGACCTCGATCTGAGGAACGCCACGGGGAGCGGGAGCGATGCCGTCCAGGATGAAGGTACCCAGAGTGGTGTTGCCTGCAGCCATCTCACGCTCGCCCTGGAGCACGTGGATCTCAACCTGAGTCTGACCGTTGGCAGCGGTGGAGAATACCTGGCTCTTCTTGGTGGGGATGGTGGTGTTACGGTCGATGATTCTGGTGAATACGCCGCCCAGAGTCTCGATACCCAGAGACAGAGGAGTTACGTCCAAGAGCAGCAGATCCTTGACGTTACCGCCCAGAACGCCTGCCTGGATAGCCGCACCGATGGCAACGCACTCGTCGGGGTTGATGCCCTTGAAGCCTTCCTTGCCAACGAAGTTCTTCACAGCTTCCTGTACTGCGGGGATACGGGTGGAGCCGCCTACCATCAGAACCTTGTCGATCTGAGATGCAGTAATGCCTGCGTCACGGAGTACCTGCTTTACAGGGCCGAGAGTAGCGTCTACCAGATGTTTGGTCATAGCGTCGAATTTTGCACGGGTGAGGGTGCCGTCGAAGTGCTTGGGGCCGGTTGCGTCTGCGGTGATGAAGGGCAGATTGATGTTGGTGGAGGTCATACCGGAGAGCTCGATCTTCGCCTTCTCTGCAGCTTCCTTCAGACGCTGGCTTGCCATCTTATCCTTACGCAGGTCGATGCCGCCGTTTTCACGGGCGAACTCGGTTGCGATCCAGTCGATGATGCAGTTGTCGAAGTCGTCGCCGCCCAGACGGTTGTTACCGGCAGTAGCCAGTACCTCGAATACGCCGTCGGAGATTTCCAGCAGAGATACGTCGAAGGTACCGCCGCCAAGGTCGAATACCATAATCTTCTGGTCAACTTCCTTATCCATACCGTAAGCCAGCGCTGCTGCGGTAGGCTCGTTGATGATTCTCTTTACGTCCAGACCGGCGATCTTGCCTGCGTCCTTGGTTGCCTGACGCTGTGCGTCGGTGAAGTAAGCAGGAACGGTGATAACCGCCTCGGTTACGGTGGTGCCCAGATAAGCCTCTGCGTCAGCCTTCAGCTTCTGCAGGATCATTGCGGAGATCTCCTGAGGAGTGTAGTTCTTCTCGTCGATCTTTACCTTATAGTTGGTGCCCATCTCACGCTTGATGGAGATGACGGTGCGGTCGGGGTTGGTGATAGCCTGTCTCTTTGCTACCTGACCAACCATTCGCTCGCCGGTCTTAGAGAAGCCGACTACGGAAGGAGTGGTTCTTGCTCCTTCGGGGTTAGGAATAACGACGGGCTCGCCGTCTTCGAATACTGCAACGCAGCTGTTAGTTGTGCCAAGGTCAATACCAATAATCTTTCCCATAATATTTGTCCTCCAAATAATCTAATAAATTCTATGATTGGGTGGGTTTGTTTCAGAACTTAGTTTGCTACTTTTACCATAGCGTAGCGGATAATCTTATCTCCCTTGCGGTAGCCCTTCTGGAAGACTTCCACAATCTCGCCTTCTCCGAAGGCATCGTCCTCCACGTGCATCACTGCGTTGTGGACGTTGGGGTCAAAGGTTTTGGTCTCGATTTCCTCGATACCCATTTTGGTCAGCGCATCGTGGAGCTGATTCAGCACCATCTTCACGCCCTCTACTACCTTGTCGCCCTCGGAGTAGCGGACTGCCAGCTCGAGGTTATCGGCAACCGGGAGGAGCGCCTTCAGCGCTTCGCCGTATGCATCGGTATAGATGCCTTCCTTCTCCTTTTGGGAGCGGCGGCGGAAGTTATCGTATTCGGCCAGCAGGCGAAGGTATTTGTCCTTCTGCTCGGCGATTTCATTTTCAGCGGCAGCCAGCTTTTCCTTCAGCTCAGCCGCTTCCTTTTTGGCTTTCTTGGAGCCCTTGCCATCCTCGGACTTTTTCTCTTCATCCTTTTCGGTGGCATCTGCGACGGGTGCTTCGGTCTCGGGAGCCGCAGTTTCATTCAGAATTTCATCGGGGGTCATTGTCATTCTGCCCTTCCTTTCATCGTTTACTGTTTATCCCGCTTATCGGGATCGGGAAGCATTCGCTGTGCCCGGATCATTCCGGCGATGCCTCGGGAGAGCTGCTCCACGGTGGAGATTACCTTGGAGTAGTCCATTCGACAGGGGCCGATGACGCCGATGGCGCCGATGGGCTTGCCGTCTACCGTAATGGTTTTGAAGATCAGCGTGGAGTCGCCGCTTTGGTCTGCGGCATTCTCGGAGCCGATGTAGACGTTGACCTCGTCGCCCTGTGCCCCCTCCACGATCTCCAGCAGCTCTTGCTTATTGGAGAGCATCTCCAGCATCGAGCGGAGCTTATCCACGCTGGAAAACTCGGGGTATTCAAGGAATCGGTCTACGCCTTCTATGCGCAGGTCACTGCGGGTATCGCCCTTCAGCGCCTCGTATATACATTTGATAATGGGATTGGCCAAGAATCCCAGCCGTCCCATAGCCGCTTCCATCTCCATCATCTGAGGGAGAGTCAGCTGATCGGGCTCACGTCCCACCAGCGCACGGTTGAGCACGGTTTCCACTACCTTCAGCTCATCCTCATACAGCGGAATCTGAGAGCGCACCGTCTTGGTGACTACGTTGGATTCGGAGATCACCATAATCAAGAGGAAGCTGTAGGGGTCCAGCAGCATCAGATTGAACTTCCGCACCGTCTGACTTCGCGGATGGGAGCGAACCGCAATGGCGGGGTAATTGGTGAGAGTGGACATCAGCCGTCCTGCATCGTCGATGATGCGATCCAGCTGTCGGGTGCGCTGGGTGAGCAGATCGTTGAGCTCCCGGATCTCTCCTGCGGTACGATCGTACTTCTCCATCAGGCTGTCCACGTAGAAGCGGTAGCCCTGCTCCGAGGGAATACGTCCTGCCGAAGTGTGGGGCTGCATCAGATAACCCATCTCGGTGAGCTCTGCCAGCTCGTTTCGGATAGTCGCCGGAGAAAAGGCGATCCGTCCCTCAGCCGCCAGCACCTTGGAGCCTACCGGTTCACCGCAGGCGATATGTGCGTCAATCACAGCTTTCAGGATCTGCTTTTTCCGCTCGCTGAGCATATGTTCCATCCGATTTCACCTCCGCATTCTCTTGGTTCGGTTGACTGTTTAGCACTCGGAGTGTCGAAGTGCTAACTTCTGAGTATAATATACACCATAAATGCGACTAAATCTCGTATTTTGTGTGAACATTTTGTTAACAATGGGAATTTCGAGTTGATTATTTAGCAATCAGAGTGCTAAATGTGCAAAAACAACAAAAGGAAATCCCATATATCCACAGCACTGTGCAAAGTGGCAATAAGCCAATTCAGCACCCATCCTGCACGAGTGCGAGGTGGGTGCACGGGGTGGAGATCCGCCCGATTCCGTAGGGGAGGGGTTTCCCCTCCCGTTCGTACGATCTGCACCATAGCGAGGTCGGTGCGAGGCGTTTGACGCGGAACGCCGAGGACGTCGTTCCCTACGGGTGCGGTGGGAACGATCCGCCCGCTTCCAATCGGTTTCCTCCTATCCGCACCACGGCGCCGAGGCCACAGATCCGCGCACAACAAAAGAGGAGGATCATCTCCTCCTCTTATTCAAGCCTGCTTGCGCTTGGCTTTTTGTCTCTTTTTAATTTTGCTCACTTGCTTTAGCATCCGCAGAGCGTCGCGGATGGGATTCACCTTGGACTCTCGATGGTTGACGATCACCGCAGGCAGCT
>JAFTMF010000152.1 GCA_017452565.1 Clostridia bacterium | reverse complement strand
CAAGCGTTGGCTATGATGCTTCTGCTTGGGTTGCCTCTCAGAAGATGTCCGCTCCCAAGGGTGCGCTGATCTGCCAGCTGGAAGATCCCATCCGCCGTGTTGCTTCCTTTGAGGCAAAGGAAATCAAGAAGCTCTCCGATGGCTCTTACGTAGTATACGCTCCCGAGATGATCTCCGGTTGGGCGAAGATCAACTTCAAGAATCAGACTCCCGGCACCAAGATCACCATTCTCTATGGCGAAAAGATACTGGCAAACGGCAACGTCCAGAAGCTGGGCGGCTCTGACGGCACCAACGCGAACTGGTGGCCCGAGCGCTACAATATGACCGACGAGTACATCACCAAGGGCGGCGCCTCCGAGACCTACGAGCCTAAGTTCAGCTACAAGGGTTATGGATACATTCAGATCTGGGGCTACACCGGCGAGCTGAAGAAGGAAGACATCGTTCTCTACCGTACCTCCAACGACGTTGAGGTAACCGGCAAGTTTGAATCCTCCGATCAGCTGATCAACGATCTCCACGCCATGATGGTTCGTACTATGACCAACAACCTCCAGGGCAAGCCTACCGATACGCCCGTTTGGGAAAAGAACGGTTGGCTGGGCGACCTGAACGTGGCAATGGAAACCTTCACCTACAACTTTGACTTCTCCAACTTCCTGCCCAATTTCGTGGAAATTATGGAAGACTGCTTCGAGCAGTACGGTTTGGTGCCCAATATGGTGCCCACCGCCGACTGGGGTGTAGCACAGCACTACGTATGGAATACCGTATTCGTATTCTCGGTTTACGAGCTGTACAACGTCTACGGAATGGACTTCTATATGGAAGAGCAGTATGCCGTGCTGAAGAAGTACGCCAACGGTATCATCCGTGAGATGAAAACTGCCCGTTGGATCGCTCCCGACGGACAGCTGGGCGACTGGGTATCTCCTATGAACAGCCAAAACGCCGGCTACAACGAGTCTCCCAATGAAGGCAGCGGCATTGTTGCTACCGCTTACGTTTACAAGATGCTCACCACTATGGCAGAGATGGCGAAGCTCACCGGTCACGAATCGGACGTCAAGACCTTCACGGATGCTGCAGAAAATATCTATGATGCTTTCAATACCAAATTCTACAACCGTGCAGGTTACTACGAAACCAAGGTTTGGTACAACAACGGTCCTCAGAGAACCCGTTTCCGTCAGACTTCTCAGTTGGTGCCCCTGGCATTCGGTCTGGTACCCAAGGAAAACATCCAGAAGGTTGTTGACAATCTGGTAGACGATATCGTTGCCAAGAATTACCATCTCGACACCGGTTGCGTGGGCGCTAAGGAAATCCTTCCCGTGCTCTCCAACTGCGGCTATGCCGACGTGGCATACAAGATCCTCACCCAGCGTACCTATCCCTCTTGGGGCTTTATGATCGAAGAGGGCGCAACTTCTCTGTGGGAGATGTGGGAAACCACTACCCGTTCCCGTGCCCACTACTTCCTTGGTACCTACGATGAATGGCTGTTCCAGTATCTGGCAGGCATTACCAACGTAGAGCAGGGTTACGCTAAGTTCGTCATCAACCCCTACATCCCCAAGGAACTGACCTATATCACCTGTACCGAGAACACCGTGCGCGGTAAGATCGAGTCCTCTTGGAAGAAGAACGACGACGGCACCGTGACGATGACCATCACCGTGCCCTTTGGCTCCGAAGCTACCGCTTATTTCCCCACTGCAGATATTGCAAAGGTGAAGTGGAACGGCAAGGCAATTGCCGACACGATGGACGGCATCCGCTCCGTGGGCAGCGATTCCGGTCACGCTTATGCGGTACTGGGTAGCGGCAGCTACGTATTCGTTACCGCAAACGATGCCCAGTTCCTCTCCCGTACGAATCCTATCACCGTAAAGGTGCAGACCGATCTGCCCGCTCCCAAGGAGCCTGAGAAAGAGGAAGAGATCGTGCATCCCGAAGGCACTAACCTTGCCAAGGGTAAAGACGTGACCGCCTCCTCCAGCGCAGAATCTCCCGGTTACAACTGGACCATCGGCAACCTCACCAACGGCGACCGCAAGGATACCAACCCCGACGGCGAGTATGCAGGCTTTACCACCAATTCCAACGTTGGTATGAATCACACCGAATGGGTTGTGATCGATTTGGGCTCGGCTACTACCATCAATCAGGTAGTTTGCTACGCCTCCACGCCCACTCCCTCTGTGGCAAACAGCTGCTACTGCTTCGCAAAGGATTTTGAGATTCAGGTCTCCACCGACGGTCAGACCTGGAAGACCGTTCACAGCGAAAAGGATTATAAGATCCCGTCTTGGGGCCCGCTCACCTTCAATTTTGATAACGTGGATGCACGCTACGTTCGCTTCTACGCTACCTCTCTCAATCCCAAGGCAACCGACGGCAACCGCTACTACCTCCAGCTCACCGAGATGGAAGTGTATAAGCAGGCAAAGTAATCGTCATTGACAGCAAAATTACCCAATGCCCCGCAGGTACGCTTGCGGGGCATTTCCCCAAAGGAGCAGATAGATAAGATGAAAAAACAGAACTATGATATTGCCGCTTACATCTGGCCGGCCTATACCGGAGACGAGCGGAGAACCCGGATTTTTTGGCCCGAGGGCATAGGTGAGTGGCAGACGGTCAAGTCTGCAGAGGCAAGATTTCCCGGCCACGAATGGCCTCGTAAGCCCTTGTGGGGCTACGTCAACGAAGCAGATCCGTATGTGATGGAAATGGAAATCAACGCCGCAGTAGAGCACGGCGTCAACGTGTTCATCTACGATTGGTACTGGTACGATAACCGCCCGTTTTTGGAAAATTGCCTCAACGATGGCTTTTTGAAGGCGAAAAATCGGGATTTGATGCAGTTCTACCTGATGTGGGCGAACCACGATGCCACCACCTGCTGGGATAAGCGTACCTTCGACGATTGCGAGGAGGTAGTGTGGAGCGGCAAGGTCAACCGTCAGCAGTTTGAGACGGTCTGCCACCGCATCATCGACCGCTACTTCTCCCAGCCCAACTATTATAAGATCGACGGCTGTCCCGTGTTTATGATCTACGAGCTACAGAATCTGATGGATGGCCTTGGCGGCATCGAAGCTACAAGAGATGCCATTGAATGGTTCCGAGGGGAAGTGCGCAAAGCAGGATTCCCCGATCTCCACCTCCAGCATACCAAGTGGGGGAACGGTGCATTCAACGTCAGCGGCGTAGATCACGCCGAATTCCGTCCCAGCAGTGAGGTCATCGAGGCAGTGGGCTTTGACAGTATGACCAGCTACCAGTTCGTCCATATCACCGATATGAACCGCGACTATCGGGACGTTCTCGTGGACGTGAAGAAAAACTGGGAGGAGATGGAGGACTACAACGTCACCTATTATCCCCACGTTTCGGTGGGCTGGGATAACAATCCCCGCCACAGACGGCTGGCCTATCCCATCGTGCGGAACAACACTCCCGACGCCTTCAAGGAAGCGCTCCTGATGGCGAAGGAGTACGTGGACACCCACTCTCTCGCCGCTCCGCTGATCACGGTGAACAGCTGGAACGAGTGGACCGAGACCAGCTATCTCCAGCCCGACGACCGTTACGGCTACGGCTACCTGAACGCTATCAAAGAAGTGTTTGGTGAATAAACGAAAGAGAGCCTCGCAAGCAATTGCGAGGCTCTTGTACATCAGTGTGCCCCACAAGTATTTGTGGGGCATTTTTATAAGTTTTCGGGGGTCAAGCCCCCTTTTTCAAAAGGGGGCTTGTGGGGTGTGGGGCAACGCCCCATGTATTAGAGATCAATTGTCTCCAGTCCGGCTGCTTCCAGCTTTTCCTTGTTTCCTACGGCGCAGACGATGGCGCTCTGCATCAGAGCTTCCAGCTTGTCGGCGTAAGCGGCGATCTGTGCGGGGGTGGTGCTCAAGATCTCAGCACGAATCTGCTGACGGAAAGCATCGGTCATTCCGCTGAAGTAGTGGTGGTCAGCGGCAGCACCCTTTTGGGATGCGCTCATGGGACGATCCACGCCTGCCATGGTGGAAATGATGTACTGATCCACAGACTCGGCGGTCTCGAAGGAGCGCAGGTATGCGGGGATTGCGGCGTAAGCGCCCAGAGTAGGAGCGGCGGCAGGGTCACGGTAGGATGCCATATAGTAAGCACCGTTGGTATTGCAACCGAACTGAATGCCGTATGCGCCACCCTTGACACGAACCTCGTTCCACAGATAATCGTAGGTCAGGATCTTGGACAGAACCTGCATAGAACCGCTATACTCCATCTCGGAGAGATAGCTGCCGCCCTCGCCGACGTAGCAAACGCCGGAGGGGATCGCGATGCCCTGTGCGGGTGCTTCTGCCTTGGGCATTGCCATAGGAGCGGACTTTTCGCCGCCTGCAGGCAGATCGAAGGATGCCATCAGATCGTCCATCTTGGAGAGCTGACCTTCGGCAGTCAGGCTGAGAGTGAGGTTAGCCTTGGTGAAGATCTTCTCGCACAGAGCGCTCAGCTTAGCGGCAAGATCATCATAGCGCTCGTCGAAGTGATCGGCGAGATCGCAGAGGAAGCGGTAGTAGGCGAGCCCGTGGAGCGCGGCGTTGCAAGCACCGTCTGCGGACAGAGTAGCGAAGATCTCGCTCAGCGCTGCAGAGTTACCGCGGTTGATGTACTTCATACGGTTACCGTTGCGGCTCTGGAGCACGATCATACTGATCTCGTCCTTCTTCATCAGAGTAGAGGTCAGCACTTCCTTTACGATGGCAGGGGAGTATGCGATCTCATCGTCCATCGTAGCGGTGTGAACGGTAAACTGCGGGATGCAGTGATCGATATCACCTTCAATAGACAGCGCACCGGTTCCGCAGGAGAATTCGCCCAGCTTCAGACCGATCTCACAGCGCAACTCGTTAGCGGTATGGGATGCGGTGGAGATGTTGCCCAGCAGCTCGGAGAGCAGGCTGACATAGGGAAGCTCCTCGGGAGTCAGAGCGGAGAGATCGAAGTAATAGGTGAGATAGCTGATCTTCTTGGTGAACAGCTCGTGATTGAGGAGAGTAGTGCCGGCGCAAGTAGTTACCTCGATGGGCAGCTCGGTGCCCTTCTCGCGGATGTCGGAGAGGGAGAGTTTCGGCAGGGTAGCCTTATCCTCGGGCGTGTCGCCGGAAGACTGGTATTCGATCAGATTCTGCATCTGTGCGACGGTAGCGGCAACCTCTTCCTCGGTCAGGGATGCCTTGAGGGCGGCAAAGCGAGCGGCTTCTGCCTCTGCTTCTTCCTTGGCGAGGGTGTAGGAGGGCAGATTGCAAACCAGTGCGGTATGCTTGCTACCCAGCACCTTGGTCTTCAGCAGATTTTCGAAGTAGCCGTTCTCCAGACCTGCCTTCATATTAGCAAGCGCAGTTTCGAAGGTGATAGCGGCAGCGGGATCGCCACCGTACAGCCAAGTGTCCAGCATAGTCAGACCGTAGCCCAGACCGGCGGGAGAGCCGTTGTTGTTGCCGCGGCGCAGATGGAACTCGGTCTGATGGAGAACTGCGGCGATCTGCTGGTGATCCAGACCATTCTCGGCGTAATCGTTCAGCGTTTCCATCAGCAGTTTGTAGAACTCGTCCTTCTTGTCGGCAGAGGTCTTGCGGAGCTGGAATACAGCGAAGGGCTGTGCAATGCCGTCCATTACGTAAGCGTAGAAATCCTGACCCATACCGCTCTCCAGGAACTTCTTCTTCAGAGGAGAGTCGTTGCCCGAAGCGATTGCCTCAAAGAGGATGGACATTGCCAGATTTTCCTCAGTGTCGGCGTAAGTGCCGGTAACTGCTGCATAGGTAATGTAAGCGCTTTCCTCAGGCTTGTCGCTTTCAGCGGCAGGATAGTAGGTCACCTTGTCCATATTGCAGACAGGCTCCTGCAGAGCGATGGGGATCGCCTTGTTGATGCGCTGATACTTGCACAGATATTCGTCATTGAGGAATGCCAGACGCTCGGTAACGTCCATATCGCCGTAGAGGAACATATAGCTGTTCTCGGGATGATAGTAGGTGTTGTGGGCATCCTTGAACTGCTCGTAGGTCAGATCGGGGATGTTCACGGGGTTACCGCCGGAGCAGTGACGGTAGCAGGTGTCGGGGAAGAGCGCCTGCTTCACAGCCTCGAATCCACGAGTGTCCACGGAAGCGAAGGAGCCCTTCATCTCGTTGTATACAACGCCCTTGCAGGAGGCAGTGCCGTTCTCGTCAATCTCGGTGTGCCAGCCTTCCTGCAGGAAGATCTGAGGACGGGTGTGCACGTTGGGACGGAAGGTAGCGTCCATATACACGCTCATCAGATTGGCGAAATCCTTGTCATTGCAGGAAGCAACGGGGTAAACCGTCTTGTCGGGATAGGTCATAGCGTTGAGGAAGGTGTTCATACTACCCTTGATCAGATCCACGAAGGGTTCCTTTACGGGATACTTTTCCGAGCCGCAGAGAACAGAGTGCTCCAGAATGTGGAAGACACCGGTGGAGTCTACGGGGGTAGTACGGAAGCCAACGTAGAAGACCTTGTTGTCATCGTCTGCCTTCAGATAGATCAAACGTGCGCCCGATTGCTCGTGCTCGAAGGTGTACATCTCCAGCGACAGCTCGGGAAGGGGGCGAATCTCGTTGAGACGGAAACCGGAATACAGGCTTCCAAGAGTCAATTCATTCATGGGAAAATCTCCTTTATATCTGTATAAATTATATTCAATGGTTGTTTTATGCATCGCATTGACTCATCCGGGAAAATTGGTGGCGATCAATGCCGAAGCAATCTCCGGAGTGACGAAGTCAATGACGAATACGCCGTAGCCTCCTTGAGGGAGGGACTCGGCAAAGCTTAGCAGCTTGGGATTGATATCCCCCGACACGGCGGTAATGTTGGGAAGCCCGAACAGTCCGCTGGTGTAGCCGCTGGTGAAGTTGAGACAGAGGGTATTGTCCGACTTGGCCGCCGTGGTGGCAAGGGTGGTGATCTTATTCCACTTAGCGGTGAGATTAGAGGACTCACCAAGGGAATAGTAATCCTGCACCTTCATAGAAACGCCGCGATTCATAGT
This sequence comes from Clostridia bacterium, assembly GCA_017452565.1. GTDB lineage: Bacteria > Bacillota > Clostridia > Oscillospirales > CAG-272 > CAKSQF01. Next base: position 23,981 of record JAFTMF010000152.1, on the reverse strand, counting down.
GAAAGCTGTATTGTCAGCCCAATCGTCCCAGCAGTTAAAGCCAATAGATGCACCGGCATAGCGGCGGAGCAGAACGATCTTTCCGCGCACGTCGCCGAGAGTGGGAAGCTTATTGGCAGTGTACCACAAATCGGGATCTTTTGCAATAGCGGCAGCAATGGCGGAGGGGAAGGAGGCGTTGTTTTCATCCTCCTGCTTGATGCTCATCAGGATCACCTCGCCGGGGTGTGCTTCCAAAAACGCTTTGCAATCGGCACGTACCTCGTCAAAGGAAAGCTCCTGATCGGCGATGCCGTGATAGACGTTCAGTCCGTCCTCCTGCAGCTTCAGACGGATGTCCAAAAAGCGCACGCCGGCGGAAAGCTGATCGCCGATGGAAAGGCTTTGACACTTGGTCCATTGGCTCAGCGCACCGTTCAGATCGGCGCCGCTGTCGTGGGTGCCGGGGATGGTGAGATCGGCCAGTGAGCGGTTATCGGGAATCTCGCTCATCCAATCGGTAAGGGAATGATTCCAAGGAGTGAGCAGTAAGCCTGCGCCATCTCCCAAGACCTCGGCAGTTTGGGTAGCAGTATACACGGTGCTGTCTCCTTTGGCAAGTGTTAGGGTAAGGGAAGTGTAGGCTGCATCGGTGAGATCGGTGAGGGTCAGCACTCGCATCGTCGCACCTTCTGCGGCAGTATACAGATTCTCACCTGCCCGAAGAGTGCGGTACAGAGTCAGGTCGGAAAGTGTGCGTGTAATCGTATCGGGAGCATTTTCGCCGTCAAAGGAGAGGGTAACGGTCACGCCGGACGCATCGGTTCCCGTGGGAATGACCAGTACTACCCGCAGATCGTGGAGACCGATCGCAGATCCTGCCCGTGCAGACAGCCAAGCGGTGGGAGCATCGTCTTGAGGAGCCAGCGGTTTGGTGGAGCCTGCGGAAGCGCTGAGCATTGAAAAGAGGATGCACAGCGCAGCCAATATCAGTACAATGCGAAGTGCGTGAAGCGCACGATGAGTACGAAGAGAATGTTTCATAGTCACTCCTTAAACGGAAAGGGTTGAGGATCAGTCCTCCGAAGCGGCTTCAGCCGCTTTCAGGGCATCGGCTTCTGCCTGTTTAGCGCGGCGCTTGGCGATTTTCTTTTCGCAAAGCTCACCCATCAGGGTATAGAAGATGGTGAAAATCGGCACGCCCAATACCATTCCGATGAGGCCGAAGATTTCGCCCATCACAAGAACTGCGATCATAATCCAAACGGGAGCAAGACCGAGAGAATGTCCCAAAATACGGGGCTCGATGATGTTGCCCTCGATTTGCTGGATAATGAGAATCAGAATCACAAATACCAACAGCTTACCGGGATCGGAGATCAGAATGATAATCCCCGAAGGAATGGCGCCGATAAAGGGACCGAAGTAGGGAATCAGATTGGTTACAACGGTGATCAGAGTGATCAGCGCGGCGTAGGGGAGTTTTGCGATGGAGAAGAGAGTAAAGCAGATGACCGTCATAATCAGCGAATCAATCAGCTTGCCTTGTACGAATCCACCGAAGGTGCGGTCGGTCTGCCGAACGATATGGCGTGCGATTTTGTGTCCCTTGGGACCCAGCCAAGCGCGGGAACCCAGCGAAATCTGAGAGAGGAGCATTTCCTTGGAGGCAAGGAAGTAGATGGACATAAACACGCCCAATACCAGATTGGTGATACCGGAAACGGCAGTGCTGAGGAATGCGGGCAGCTTCGACAGAAGTCCCATCAGGAATCCGGTGAGATAATTGAAGGCCTCGGTACCAAACTCCAGCAGCTTTGCCTGCAGGTCGATGCCCTTCATCAGCTCATTTACGGAATCAGGGAGACGAATTTTCTGAATCAGCTCAGGAAGGGATTCAGCGTATTGGCGGATCAGTACGATGAAATCACTGATGCTGGCGATACACTGAGGAACGACGATCCAGATAAAGATGGTGAGAAGGAGGAAGAAGAGCACGTAGGTCAGCACCATTGCGGGGAATCGACGGGGATGCTCGGGGGGAGTGGGCGTATCTTTGTAAAAAGAAGGCTTTTTCTTCTTTTTGGCTTGCTTCTGATAGAATTTTTCGGCACGGGCATCGGCATCCGCTTGCATAGCCGCTTTTCCAAGGGCAAGGGCTGCTTTGGCATCTGCCAGTTCCTGCACTGCAGCGGCGAGGCTTTCTTCCGAGGTGGACTCGGAGAGCCGCGCTTCATCGTAAGCCAGCTTGGCTTTCATCAGTCTGCGGCGTGCACGGTTGTATTTGTGACGAGACTTGTTGCCAAACAAATGCTCCTCGAAAAACTTCGTAATAGGGGCAAGGATGTATGCCAGCGCAAGACCGATGAGAATGGGAGTCAGGATATTTCCAATGATGTCCAAAACGCCCTGCAGCTTGTCGGGAGAAATCAAAAAGTGGATGCAGAATGCAGCGAAGAGAATACCGAACAAAACGTACAGCAGAATGGTGGTATATTGCTTGTTTTTGCCTACGTTATGATCCATCCGCACCATATGATGATGGACGTGAGGCTTGGTGGGTTTGACTTCCTGTTCAACGGGAGTTTTTTTATACTGATTCAGTTTAGTTGTATCTTTCATAACTGCTCCAAATTCTATTGATGATTATGCTTGTGCAGCCTCCTCGGCGGCTTCTTCTGCCGCTTCAGCTGCAAGCTCTATTGCTTTTTGTTTCCGTTTTTTTAGCTTGGAGTCCACAGCCTCCTGCACCAGCGTGTAAATCACGGCAAAGAGGGGAACACCGAAGAGCATTCCGAAGAATCCCAACAGACCGCTCATCACAACGATGGCGATCATAATCCAAATGGGAGGCAGACCCAGCGAATCGCCCAAAATCAGCGGGCCGATGAGATTTCCGTCCAGCTGCTGGAGGATCAGTACCATAATCAGGAAGGCGATCAGCTTGGATGGCTCGGAAATCAGGATGATAAATCCGCCGATGAAGGCGCCGATGAAGGGACCGAAGAAGGGAATGATGTTGGTAATGCCGATGACCAGTGCCAGCATCTGATAGTAGGGCATTCCCATAATCATCAGGGCGATCAGGGCGATGATGCCGATAATGGTGGAATCCAGCAGTTTTCCCTCGATGAACTTACCGAACTTACGGTCCACCTCGCCGATGACGTGACGGGTGTGATGGAACAGACGGGGGGATAGAAAGGCTTTGCCCAACCGTTGGATCTGACCGCCCAATAGTTCCTTGGAAGAGAGGAAGTAAATGGAGAAGAAGATACTGAGAATCAGATTGGTAATCCCCGATGCCAGCTTGCTGAAGAAGGTAACGGCGTAATTGGGCATTTGGGAAACCAGATTCGTCAGCCAAATGCTGAGCTCGTCGGTAAACTGATGAATGACAGCGTGCAGATCAATCTCGGCGCTGACGTAATGATAGACTTTGCCAATGATCTCGTTTTCCTCAATCAGCTCGTGCAAGCGGTTGGGAATCGCACGGATATAGCGCTCCAGATTAGAGATCAGCCCCATCAGCGAGCTGATACACTGCGGAATGACGATCCACAGAATCAGCGAGATGATGGCAATGAACAGAATATAGGTGCAGATCAAAGAAGGTGCCCGCATAGGATGGGAGCGATCTTTCTCGGGCTCTTTGTAAAAAGAGGGACGCGTCTTTTTCTTGGCTGTTTTCTTGGCAAACGCATCGTTTTTGCGCTTCTTTTCTGCAAGAACGCCATCCCGTGCATCGGAAAGTGTCGTTTTTGCAGCATTCAAACGTTCAAGTGCAGTTTGAATTTCTTTCTCGGTAGAGGTAGGCTTCAATCTCACCTGATCGTATGCCAGTTTGGAATTCAGAAGTCCGCGCCGAGCACGGCGAAGGGTTCGCTGCGCTTTGGTAATGAACACGACGTTTTCAAAAAACTCCAAAAACGGATTGAGCAGATAGGCGATAATCAATCCGATAAAGATCGGCGAGACAATGCCGTTGAGCGTTTCGAACACGCTTGTGTAGTTCTCCGGATGCAGGAGGAAGTAGATGCAGATTAGCGCAAAGCATAGGACCGCCAGCGCATACAGCGCAATGGTAGTATATTTTTTGTTGATGCCGATGTTGTGGACGAAACGGACCAGATGATGATGCTCGCGACGCGGTTCTTTTTTCATAGGGGGAGAGGGACCTTTCCAAAAATAATACACCTCTATTGTACAACGAAAGGCTGAAAAATGCAATAGATTCACAAAAAACGGTTGCAAATTTTTTGTTAAAATGCTATAATATTTGTGTATCTGAATCGTGAATTCAGTGTAAAATGAAACCACTTGGAAAGGGTAATATTATGATCTCTCCCAACGCTCCCGTGGCTCTGTGCCGATGCGAAAGCTATGATAAACAAATCCTCCAAAACCTGCTTTCTATGCAGTGGCGGCAAATCGGCTTGTCCGAGGCTTTTTTTCAAAATAAGAAGGTAGCGCTGAAACCCAATTTGGTGCGGAAGATGGATGCCTCCTTGGGCGGCACTACCCATCCGTCGGTGGTAGAAGCGGTAGCAGAGCTTTGCAGAGAATGGGGAGCGGCAGAGGTTCTGCTGGTGGAAAGTCCCGGCGGTCCTTATACGGAGATGGCACTGCGCTCGGTGTACCGTCTGTGTGGAATGGAGCGTGCCTCCGAGGGCGGTGCATTTGAATTGAACTATGACACTGCCTTCCGTACGGTGGATTTCCACGAAGGCATTGCATCCAAGACCTTCCATATTCTATCTCCCATTCTGTATGCTGACGTGGTAGTGAATCTTTGCAAGCTGAAATCCCACGGGCTGACTATGATGACCGGCGGGGTAAAGAACTGGTTCGGCACCATCCCCGGCACCGAAAAGTTTGAAATGCACGCCAGATTCCCCGACATCCGGGATTTCTCGGAGCAACTGGTAGATCTGTGCGCCTATCATATGCAGGCTCGTCCGATGCTGAACGTGATGGATGCGATAGTGGGAATGGAAGGAAACGGCCCTACCAACGGCAAAGCACGGAAAATCGGCGCTCTGCTGTGCTCCGAAAACCCCTTCGCACTGGATGACGTGGCCTCCCGTCTCATCGCTATGGAGGGAAAGGTTATCCATCTGGAAAAGGGAAGAGCCCGCGGGCTGGTAGATACTCCTGTTGTAATAGGCGAGAAGCCCGAATCCCTCCGCGTTCCCGATTTTCTTCCTCCCGACAGCGCCAAGAAAAATATCATCGCCAAGCTCTCGGAGATTGGCGACGGCAAGTTGATGCGCCTGTTTGAGCCCCGCCCGGCCATTGATCGCAAGAAATGCGTCGGCTGTGGAGAGTGTGTTCGATCTTGCCCTGCTCATACCATTACGCTGGATAAAAAACGACGGATTGCGGTGATCGAGCCTGCCCCTTGCATCAAATGCTTCTGCTGTCAGGAGCTTTGCCCCAAGGATGCGGTGAAAATCAAGCAGAATTTTCTTATTAAATTAGTGAAGTAAAAGGAATTGAATGATATGGAACAAACTTATTTTTGCCCTGCGAAAATCAATCTGTTTTTGGAAGTAGTCGATCAGCGTCCCGACGGCTATCACGATATTGATTCTATTATGCAAGCAGTGACCTTGTGCGATACTGTCACCGTCGGCTTTACAGCAGGCAGCGGCAAGATTACGCTCACCTGCGATCATCCCGATCTGCCTTGCGATGAGCGCAACATTGCCTACCGTGCCGCACAGCGCTATCTGGCCGCCGCCGGTCTGACTACCTATGACGTAACTATCCACATTGAAAAGAAAATCCCCATTGCCGCAGGTCTGGCAGGCGGCAGCACCGACTGTGCAGGCGTACTCCGTGCGCTGCATACTATGCTGAACGCACTGTCCGAGGATGAGCTGTTTGACCTTGCCAAAGGGTTGGGCGCGGACGTGCCCTTCTGCTATGCATCGGGATGCGCACGAGTGGGCGGAATCGGTGAACTCTTGCGCTACTGTCCCTCTTTGACCAGAGATGCCATCATCGTCATCGCCAAGGGAGGGGAAGGAGTATCCACCGCCGAAGCCTATCGGCAGATGGATCTCCCAATGGATCCTCCCCGCGAGCGCCTGATGCCCCACGATATGCTGCGGGCCCTGCGTCAAAATGACGGCGGCGAAGTGGCGGCACTGTTGTATAACGCATTCGAGCCGGTGATCCTACCCCAGCGTCCCCTTGCCGCCCACGCTAAAGAGGCAATGATCGAGGCAGGTGCGGCAGGCGCTTTGATGAGCGGCAGCGGCCCTTCCGTGTTCGGCATCTTCTACGATTGGGACGATGCCGAGCGTGCGTACAACCGTCTGCTCTCCGAAGGCTACCAAACCTTCATCGCTCATCCCGTGGTGTAATCACTAACAGAACAAATCAATGAGTAGCCGCTTGCGAAAAGTTTGCAGGCGGCTTTCGCTATGGAGATTCATCAGCAGTTCCCGTTCCCGATCTGCCAGCGCTCGGTATTCGGATAGCCTACGGCAAAGATGGGCTTCAATGGCATCGGATGCCTCCTCCAGTCTGCGATAACATCGCCGCTGGTCTGCCGTGAAGGGAGTCATAAATCGGGAGAGGGTCAGCTCCTTTTCCCGAATCTCCTCGGGGGCATCGGTCAGGTAGCACACGCCGATGTCGGGGAGCAGTACGCCCAGCCGCCTGCCGGAAAACGCATCGGTCAGCCACACGCCGAAGCATCCGCGATCCGCCATTGCTTCGGAAAGGACTTCTAAAAAGAGGTCGGCAAGACTGTATCGAGAGGGAAGTCCCAAGACGCGCACGCCGCAATCGGGCGAAAATGGCAAACGTGTGATCGTCTTTTCCGCATCATAGCTTCGGATGGCGATGCTGACGGGCGCTCGGGATCCGCGAGGCAATTTCTTGGCAACTCGCTCGCCTTTGGCGCACAGTGCGGTGAAATCTACCAAACGGCTTCCCTGACGGGTCAGCAGAGTCTTGGCATCGGCAAGAAGCCGCCCCACAGAAGCGATCTCTTTGGCAAGTTCACTCCGCTGTACCGCCAAATCCCGTATGGAAGCAAGGGTATCTTCGCTGTTTTCGGAGAGCGGGAGGGTGCAATCCACCAATCCGCCCTCTACCGTCAATCGGGAAGGAGAGAGGGTGAAATTCCCAATTCCTTCTACGGACAGTGCGGTCAGACGGTCGGGCAGATAGGGATCGTATACTGTGCTGACCGCCAGCTTACGGTTTGCAGCCTCACTACGGATGGAGGACAGCAATCCCGAAAGCAGATACGGATCTCTGCCAAAGAGCAATTTGGGCGGTGTGTTTTCGACTGTAGAGAAACATGGGATTGATAGCGGATTGGCGGTATCTGTAGATACGGCGGATGCAAAGCAGGCAGCAAAGCTATCACGCAGGCGTTCGGGAGAATCGGACATAACAAGCACTCACTTTCGTAGGATTTGTATCATTCTATGCCTGTTTTCGTACTTGGTGCTGTAAGATGTAAAAAATGGAGCGAGGGATTATTCTTGACAAACGGGAAAAACTATGCTACTATGAAGCTATACGATACTATCCAAGGAGACCGCTATGAAACGAAGCCTGCTTGCAATCATTCTTTTGCTGACCGTCCTGACCTCCTGCGTGCAGGGAGCGGGAGAGGGAAAGACCACGCCAATGACTACCGCAGCGTCGGTAACTACCCCCACTGTTACTACAACCACGTCGACCAAACCCGATCCCAAACCTCCGGTAACAACCGTTCCCATTACAACCGCTCCCATTACGACCACTCCTCCCGAGCTCCTACCCGTTCCCACGTTCGGCGACGTGGATCTGAGCGAAATTGATCGGGAGAACCGTTCGATCGTGTACACGTCAGAAAAATCCTCGCTCTATAGCGAGGATGGAAAGATTATCACCGAACTGGATGCAGGATTCACCTTGATTCTGCTTACCCAAACCGAGGACTACGCCGTGATTCTTTACAAAGACAATTTGTGCCTGATAAAACCGCAGCAAATCACCCAAGAGATCCCTGCTAACGTGATCGAACAGCAAAACACGCTGGGCGGTATTTACTATCCGGCAGGCGAAATCCTGATTGCCATCGATGCCGGCCACCAAGGCAAAGCGATGAAGGAGAAAGAGCCTCTCGGTCCCGGATCCCAGGAGCTGAAAGCGATGGTCTCCAGCGGTACCCAAGGCGTGTCTACCCGCATTCCCGAGCGAGAGCTGAACCTGCAGGTTTCGCTGCTCCTGCGGGATGAGCTGCTCTCCCGCGGCTACAGCGTGCTGATGATCCGGGAATCCCACGATATCACCATCAGTAACGCCCAAAGAGCGAAGGTTGCCAACGATTACGGGGCAGACGCCTTCATCCGAGTCCACGCCAACGGATCGGACGATCGCTCGGTGAGAGGAGCGATGACCATCTGTCAGACTCCGGAAAATCCATACAACGGAGCGCTTTACGCCCAAAACCGCCGTCTGTCCGACTGCATTTTGGATAACTACTGCATTGCAACGGGAATTCAGAAGAACAACGTCTGGGAAACCGATACTATGACCGGAATAAACTGGGCAGAGACTCCCGTAACCATCGTAGAGATGGGCTATATGTCCAACGCCGAGGAGGACGAGCTGATGGCTACCGATGCTTTCCGCAGAACCGCCGCCGTGGGTATGGCAAACGGTCTGGATGCCTATTTTGCAACCGAATAAACGAATCATCCCCTGACGATTGTCAGGGGATGATGTTTTGATTGCTTATTTCTGATTTTGTCTCAGCACTTCAAATGCCAACACAGTTGCCGCGGAAGCCGCAGATAGAGCGGCGGAGAACTCTCTGCCGTAGTCGATGCGCACGATGCCGTCGCATTTGTCCAGAAGTGCGCGGGAGATGCCTCTCCGCTCGCCTCCCACGATCAGGAGCAAGGGAAGGGACAAATCGCTTTCCCACATCGGGGTGGAACGGTCCAGATCGGATGCCAGCACCCGATAACCGCGCCGATGGAAGAGATCTGCAGCCATATTGCTGTCAGCGATGTACAGAGGCATCTGCTCCGATGCGCCGGCAGAGGAGCGGCACACAACGCCTGCCGCCGTCATCCAGTTACGGGGAGAGAGGATTACGCCGTTTACGCCTGCCGCATAGAGGGAACGCATCGCATAGCCGAAATTGTAGGGGTCCTCGATGCCCTCGATCATCACGTAAAAGCCGTCTTTTTGAATGACCTCCTCGGTGAGATCGGGAATGGTTCGCTCACTGCATACGGTGAGGATGCCGCCGTGGCTGAGTCCGATGGATAGCGCATCAATCTCTCCCGTCTCGGCGGGGACGATCTCAAAACCGTATTGGTAATGCATCGCACGGATGTAGGAGAGATGACCGGAGAGCTGTCGCTCCTTAGAGCGGTCATAGAGAACACGGAGGATCGAGCGGTCTGAGACGCCGCTCTCCATTCCACGGATCACCGCGCGAAAGGAGATCATTCCCTCCATTACCGTGCTGTTGGCGAAACGGGATTCTTCTTTTTGCATAACTTATTCGGTCTCCTCTTCTGTTTCCACTTGTGTTTCCTCTTCGGGCTCTGAGCGGCGATTTTCTTCCCGATTCAGTCTCCGCAGGAGATAGCCTTCCCGAATGCTGGCAGTGGTGATCACTACCTGATCGGTGCCGGTATAGTCCATAATGCCCAGAAGAGCCGCAAGACCTGCAGGGAAGGTGTGGATTCGGGTGGAGACTTCTTTTACCAACAGTTGCTTTACGTCCTTGTCCATAGAAGTGATTTGATTCATCAGCGCTTCCATATCGCTGTAGGAAATGGTGTAGGGCAACTCGCTTTCCATTCCGCGCTGGAGGGCGTGGAGTCTTGCCAGCGTGCGTCCCGTACCGCCATTGATATAGAGCACCGATCCGTATTCGTGAGTCCAAGGATGATTGGCCAGCCTCGATGTGACGTGAGCACGGATTTTGTTGGCTTCTCTGGGGGTGGGCAGGATGTTGGTAACGAACTTATTGTAAAGCACCAGCGCACCCAATCTCAGCGAGACGTTCTTTTGAGCACGGCGACGGGCAAAGCCGACGAACTCGGTACTGCCGCCACCCATATCGATCACCATCCCCGAGGTAATGGCAGGATCCAGAGAGGGAAGCAGGGAATCGAAGGTCAGGCGGGCTTCGCTGTCACCGCTGATGAGGTCAATGTACAAGCCCGTTTCACGGCGCACGATCTCGATAACCGCGCGGGAATTGGCAGCGGCACGAAGCCCTGCGGTGGCAAAGGGATAAACACGGCTGCAGTGATCGGCAGCGGCGATGGCTTTCAGTTCACGAACCGCCTTCACCAGCACGTTGATGCCTGCTTCGGTAAGCAGACCTTGCTGGACGTAAGCGATGAGTCCTGCATTGACCGTCCGTCTTCTGCGTTCGGAAAGTTGTCCCGTGCGGCGGTTATAATCGTAAATGGTCATTTTGATGGTATTGGATCCGATATCCACTACGGCTGCGCGAATCAGCTCTTGCGTCATACGATCAGTCCTTTTTTTGCAAAATTAGGCAAGCTAAACGGCTACCTTGCATATACTGAATACATTATACTCGAAAAAAGCCGAAATGTAAACAGTGGTGAAAAAGATTCTGTAAATTTTTCTTGGGGATTATACATTTGGACGTTGAATCTGCAATTTCCTCTTGCCTGATGTTGGAATATGTGCTATAATAATAGAACAAACCAACTGTGCGAAAACGAAGTATGTTGTGCCTATAGGAAAGATGTTGATCCATCCCCCTTACTAAAAGCGGGATGCGCTATTCTATGGTTTGGGAACGGAGATACATATTATGGAAGATAAGCAAGTTACGATTCACGTTGCCCTCAAGCATATGGGCAACGTTGCGAAGAAAGTCAAAGCTCATCCGCTGACTCTTGCCCGCACTCCCGACACCTTCGGGGAGCTGATCGAGGAGACGGTGCGAGCCTGCGTTGCCGCTTACAGACAGCGGAATGCCCAAGGCACCAATCCCGCGCCCCTTAGCGACGAGCAATGGGATGGAATGCAGGAAATCGGCAAATTCGCCTTCGGACTGCACTACAATCAAAAGGAAATCGACGAGGCACAGGCACTTCAGACTGCAATCGATGCGATCACCGACGGACTGGTGCGAGTGTTTTACGGAACGAACGAGCTGACCGATCTGAATGCTCCCATCGAGCTATCGGACGGGTCGGTATTTACCTTTGTCAGACTCACAATGCTGTCCGGCAGAATGTGGTAATGAATAGATAAGATAATAGGAGGACAATCGTGGCAGAAAAGAATTACGAAGAACTGGATGCAAAAGCCCAAAAAAGAGCCCTTGCAGAGGAATATGATCGACTGCTCCGCAAGCGGGATGAACAGCTGCGAAAAAAGCTGAGCCATGCGCAGTATTACTTTTTCAAAAATCACTTTTATCTTGATCCCTCTGAGCGAGACGATCGGATCTTCAACGAGCTGTTGCGGGCGATGCGCCGTCCCGAAACTGTTCCGTCGGAATTTGTTACCGGTAAATTGGATTGGCTGTTTGATGATGCCATTCCCCCAAAAGAGCGGGACGTGATTCTGTATTTTGCCGACCGTCTGCGGGAGTATCCCTACTCGGATTCCTATTATCGCCGTTCCTTCCGGGTAAGCACTTACAGAGCATACGGCTCCAAGCTGGTGGATCTGATTCGCTGTTACGCTTCCAATGCTACCATCAGGGACGTGCCGCTGGATCTGTTGCTGACTCGGCAGGGGCCCGAGACAGTGCAAGCATATTTGGACACCGCCTCGTGGATGGGTAACGGCTATCACGGCTGGCAGGTGGCCTATGCGCTTGACCATCACGACGCAAAGGTGGAGGAGGCTGTCACCCGGATCCTCACTGAGGAAAACGGCTCGGGACTAATGACTACCGCACTGATCCGCGGCATCGTATGCAGCCATCGCAAGGAGTTCCACGAGCTGCTGGGCAAGCTCCTGCTTGCGGCAAGATTGCAGGAAGGACTGCGCCAGTCCATTTGCGAAAACGCTGACTGTGGTACCAAGGACGCCTTTTTGACTCTGCTGAAGGTCATTGCAGACAACCGACTGATTCGCTTCTCCTCGGTCAAGCGTGCCGTCGGCACTTGGCTGGGCATCGTCTCCGACGATACGAGAGATTTGGATCGGATCAGCGAAAAGAGCGTGCGCCTGATCGTAGAATGTCTGGAAAGCGAAGAACGGCGCATAGAGTGCCTTGCATCCGAGGATGCGATGGAAATTTACACCGCTCTGTGGAGCTACGGTTTTGACGATATTATCGTGGCCATCCAAAAGATGGAGAAGATCGTCACCGAGGGCACGCACCATCAACTGCTGGTGGCAGGCTATTTTGCCGCCAATCTGGATCAGCCTGCAGCGGCAAATCAGATTGCCAAGTTGGTGATCCGTCTGCATTATGAAAAAGAAGACGTGCTGGCGGTCTGGCTGCCTTCGTTTATGTCTCAAACCTCCAGAATCTCCGAGCTGTGGAACTTCGCCAAACAGCAGAAGCCGCTGGATCTCCATCTGTGGTTTGACAGCAGAGAGGAATTGGACGAGCAATATCAGATCATCGAACGGGCATATCACGCCTTTTCGGGAAAAACCAAAACCTTCTCGCCCTGCGTGTTCCCGTGGTACGAAGCCAAGCTGACACGAAGCGATTTTGCAGAAGTTTTGTGTACTCTTGCGGCCCTTTCGGGTGACAGCCGGCAGATCGACAAGACCTGCCCACTGGTAAAGGAATGCGATGCAGACCAACGCCATTTTTACTTTGGCGCACTGCTGAATGCGCCCAAAACCGCCATCCAGCGCCGCACTGTCATTGAAGGGCTGATGGATCGCAGCTCCTCCACTCGTAAGGACGCCTACAAAATCGCCAAAGGGATCAAACTCAGCGCCGATGAATATAAAATGATGGAAGACTATCTGCGCCTGAAAGGCGCAGACGTCCGCAAGCAGGTAATGGATCTGCTCCTGCGGCAGGACGATACTGCGCTGGAGGCCACCCTCTCCCGTCTGCTGGACAGCGGCAAGGAGGACGTCCGTCTGGGTGCGCTGGATATGCTTACCCGACTGCAGAAGGACGGGAAGAGAAGTGCTTTGGCCGATTCTTTCCTGCCGAGACTGGTCAAGCGGGCGCAGTGCGACGATTTGCCCGCCAAGGAAAAGATTCTGCTGGATGCGCTGGTGCCCGATGCGCAGTCGGCAAAGCCCGAAGAGCCTGTGCTGTTTACCGCTGCAGATCACTATTCCCCCACCGAATTTGATGAAGCCTACGTAGAGCGCTGTGCCGCTACCTTTGCAGAATATTTTCCCGACTCGCATCTGCCCGACCTGATCCGCGGAAAGGATCCATCGTTGCTTGGCAAGCTCAAGGATGCACTATCTGTCCCCAAACAGTGCCAAACGGCAGCTCTTGCGGCAGAAGATTTGCGATCGCTGGAAAGATTCTTTGAGGATCACAAGCACGTTAGTTACGAATGGAGCGGCGAGACGATTCTGCTGGGCAATGCACACGGCAGCGATTTCTGGGAGAAAAACGGAGTGCTCCCCCTTGCCGATTTGTGGGCTGAGTGGCGCCAAACCAATGGCGTTACCCCTCAGCGCGCACTTTGCGCACGGACTTTGTACAGTGCCTTCAGAAAGAGCCATCCTATGGGAGACGCTTGTGCCGATTTTATCCGAACCGTATACGGCGCGGGATTTGAGCGTGCAGATCATCTCCCTTATAACATCTTAATTGACAGAGTGTTCGAATCCATCTGCAGGGCGATTCCCGATGAGCATTACAATTTGATGGCATCGGCGCTGACGATCTGGTTTATTCGCTGTGTTCCCGACGATCAGGTAATGGTGCCGGGAACCGTCAGAAAGAATCTTCCGCCTCGCATTGCAATGGCGCATTTGCTTGCACATCCCCAGTTTGTGAAGCTGTACAAACGGCTTGCCTGCAAAAATGACGCAGATCTGAAGTACGTGTTCCCGTTGGCGGTGGCATCTGCGGAGCGTTGCCGCGTGGCGTATAAAAAGCTCCCTTATGTAGAAGAAAGTAACGACTATGGAATGTTTTACTCTTCTGCCAATTCCGATTACCGCAGTTACCTGCAATCGCCTCAGGATGCCGGATATATGGATCATGCACCGCTGGTTGGGAGCAATGACTATCTGAGAGCGGCCTATCAGGGCATTCTCACGCAGGCGCAGTTATACGAGTTTTTGCTGAAGCCTGAAGTCCTGAACGAGGCATTGGCAATTACCAGCTCGGTTGCCGCAAGCCTGAACGAGCAGGGCAAGACGGTATCCACACGCAGTAACTATCATCAATATCAGACAACCAATCGAGTGAAAACTCTGCTGGGCAAACAAAAGGAGCCCGATGAAGAGGATCTGAAGCTCCTTCGCTTTGTGGCCAAGATCAACGACATTCTGATTCCTATGGTGGTTACCCCCGAGCTGGCCCGCGGCGACAGTCCTACCCCCTATTCCAAAGCGGTGCTCGGCATTGCCCGCATCTACGGAGCAGACTATCTGGCGAAGATTCTGTCCGCAATGGGCAAGGATACCATCGACCGATCTGCTTACCACGGCTGGGGGGACGGATCCGATCGGAAGCTGACGCTCAGCTATCTGCTCTCGGTTTGTATCCCTGGCGAAGACGATTCGGCTACCACTCTTCGAGCGGCACTGGAGGGAAAGAAGATTACCCCAAAACGGTTGATCGAAGCAGCACTCTTCTCGCCCGAATGGATTCCCGTCATTGGGGACTATTTGGGTATCGACTCTTTCGAAGCGGTGTGCTATTACTTTATGGCGCATATGAACGAGCAGTTTGACGATAAACGGAAGGCGATGATTGCAAAATACACTCCCTTGTCCGAGGAAGAGCTGAATCAGGGCGCATTTGACGTAAACTGGTTCCGTTCCGCCTACGAGCAGATCGGGGAGAGGGAATTCGATCTCATCTACGATGCCGCTAAATATACCGCCGACGGTGCCAAGCACGCCCGTGCCCGAAAGTACGCTGACGCAGTGCTGGGCAAATTCAACCTATCGGAGCTGGAAGCGATGGTATCTGATAAACGAAACAAGGATCTTTTGATGGCCTACGCCCTCGTTCCCTTGGAAGGCGAGGACGATCTGTGCCACCGCTATCTTTACATCCAGCGCTTTGGCAAGGAAAGCAAGCAGTTTGGCTCACAGCGAATTGCCAGCGAGGGCAAAGCAGTAGAGATGGCTCTGAAGAATCTTGCCACCAACGCAGGCTATGCAGACACGATGCGTCTGACCCTGCGAATGGAGACGAAGGTCATCGACGACAGCCGAGATCTGCTGGAAGAGCAGATGATAGAAGGCGTGGCCTTCCAAATTCAGCTGGACGATAACGGCAAGGCTGCTCTGACTTGCAGGAAAGACGGCAAGCCGCTGAAGAGCGTTCCCGCTAAGCTGAAGAAGCACGAATCGGTGCTTGCTCTGACTACGCTGGTGAAAACGCTCACCGAGCAGTACAGACGTACCCGTGTGATGCTGGAACGGGCAATGGAAGACGGAACCGTCTTCACCTTTGGGGAGCTGTGGGTGCTGTCCTCCCATCCCGTAGTCTACCCGATGCTGAAGAATCTGGTGCTGATCAGCGGCGATCTGTCGGGGTTCCTTGCACCGGACGGTCTGTCCGATGCAGAGGGAACTCTCCATCCCATTGCTTCGGATGCAGAGGTGAAAATCGCCCATCCCTTCGATCTCTATCAAATTGGCGCGTGGCGAGGTTATCAGCAATATCTGTTTGAGCAGCAGATCGCGCAGCCCTTCCGTCAGGTATTTAGAGAGCTGTATATCAAGACTGCAGAAGAGCTGGAAGCCCTCCACTCTCTCCGCTATGCGGGCAATCAGATTCAGCCTGCCAAGACGGTTGCCACCCTCAAGAGCCGCCGTTGGGTAGCGGACGTAGAGGACGGTCTGCAGAAGGTATATTATAAAGAGAACATCGTAGCGCAAATCTATGCGCTGGCCGATTGGTTCTCGCCTGCAGATATTGAAGCGCCTACACTGGAATGGGTCTGCTTCTCCCATCGCAAGACGGGCGAGGCCATCAAGATTGCCGACGTCCCCGACGTGGTGTTCTCCGAGGTAATGCGAGACGTGGATCTTGCGGTAAGCGTAGCTCACGCAGGCGGCGTTGATCCCGAGACCAGCCATTCCACTATGGAAATGCGGGCGGCCATCCTCTCCTTCGTCCTGCCTATGTTCCGGCTGGACAACGTCAAGATCGAGGAACGGCACGCCATCATCCAAGGCAAATTGGCCGAGTATTCGGTGCATCTGGGCAGCGGTATTGTCCACCAGATCGGCGGTGCAATGATTCCCGTCCTGCCGGTGCATTCTCAGCACAGAGGAAAGGTATTCCTGCCCTTCGTGGATGACGATCCCAAAACGGCAGAAATCATCTCCAAAGTGCTCCTCTTTGCCGAGGACGGCAAGATCAAGGATCCGATGATTCTGTCGGCTATCAGCAGATAAATACAAACAAGCACAGCAGCTTGGATGCTCCAAACTGCTGTGCTTGTCTTTTTTATATGGATGGAAAGTCGGCTTAGAAGTTCATATACAGAGTGAATTTCTCGCCATCGGCTTTGAATTGATAAAAACCTTCATACTTATTACAGAACGCTGCAATAAAGCGAGTACCGAAGCCGTGATCCTCATCCCGATTCACGGGAATCTCGTTTTCGTCAAACTCGATGCTTCCAACGTAGCTGTTGGCAATTTGAATGATAAAGCCGGGACGATCCAGTACCTTGATGTCAATGTACCGTTTGCTCTCGCTGACCTTTTCGCAGGCATTGATAGCGTTTTCCAGTGCATTGGCGATGGCGGTGGCAAGTTCGTTTTCATTGACCGGGATTTGGTCGGGGAAGGCGAATCCGAATTTTACCGGTATGCCCTTATTTTCTGCTCTTCTGATATAAGTAGCCAAAACCGCATCGATAACGGGATTGGTGCAATATCGGGTAACCTGCGGCTCACGGATGGCTTCGTTGTATTCCTCCAAAAGCGTGCGGCATTCATCGTATTGGTTGGTGTCCAGCAGACTGGCAATGGTCTTCATCTTGTGGCGGAAATTGTGCCGTTCCACACGGAATTTCTGATCGGCAACCGCAAGCTCGTTCATACGGGTGGTGAGGTTAGACACCTGCAGAGACAAAATGTGCTTCTGCTCGTTCATCTGATACATAGTGCGCAGATGACGCATCGTAGTGATGATGTGCAGGTAAATAATGGGCATCAGCACGAACAGCATCAACAGTCCGGGGATGTACTCCGGTCTTTCGGTGACTGCAGTGGGGTGAGCGATCATCAAGGTGATGGTGACGTAGAAAAGCGCACCGATGATAGCAAACAGTCCCCAGCCTTTTTGGGTGTAGTGCTGTACTTCCAAATAAATCGGACGCAGCTTTTTGTAGGTCCAGATTTCCAGCAGCGGATAGATGATCAGCCGTGAAATGAACATTACTAAGTAGGTATCGGGGGTTGTGTAATGATTCACGATATTGGTAATGGAAATCAGCTCCAGCACGATGGTGTCAACCAAGCAAAAAGTGAAGAAGAACCGTCCGTCCCGATGCTTGGCCAAAAACCAAAAGAAAATACAACTGGGAAGGGAAAGGGTGAGGAGCATCAGCGAACCGTATTTTTCCATTCCCAAAATGAAAAAGAGTACGAAATTAACAGCGATCAGCGGGATCATGGAAACTGCGGTAATCAAAATAGTCTTGCGCTTGGAGTAGCGGGATTCAAAGAGAAAAAGGAAGAGCACAAGAATGTGCAGAAAAGACCAAATAATCGAAATATCCTTCAAAATTGTCATTTTCCGCCCTCCTCGGAGAGCCAATACTCGTTCCAGACACCACGCAGCTCCCGACAGGCTTTTTTGCCCAAGAACACTTTCTCAGCATCCTTGAAGACGATTCCCTCGGTTTCTACCATCGTGATATGGTTGAGATTCACCACCATACTGGCACCGCAAAGCGCAAATCGCTTGTCCGCAAGAAGCTCCTGCACCGCTTCGGTGAAGGTGGTGCGCAGGGAAGTGCTTTCCACCGTCTTGCCGCCTACCAAATGATAGAGAATTGCTCGCTTGGCCAGCTCGGCATAGAGGATACTGTCAAAGGCGATGCGTGCCCGATTGTCTCTGGTTTTGACGATCAGTCCCTTGTCCCGTTTCACGGAGATGGAAGAGATTGCCTCATCCAAAGCGGCATAGAAGGAAGTTTTTTCCACCGGCTTTAATAGATAATGGAACGCACGGATCTTGAAGGAATCAATGGCATATTCTTCACTGCCCGTGAGATAGATGATCTTGCTCTCACAGCCGTCTTCTCGCAAAGCCTTGCCCAGCTCGATGCCATTCATTCCCGGCATCACGATATCCAGTACGTAAATATCGTAATGTCCGTTTTGGCGGACGGTCTGAAGCAGGTTCTCCGGATCGGAAAAAACCTCGAAGGTAACGTCCTTGTCCATTCGCTCTTCGGAATAATCGGTTGCAATATCTACAACCCGCGCGCGACAAATTCTGTCGTCATCACAAATTGCGATCTTCATTTTACCACCTCGATGTAAATTCAACAACTTATATTATAGCACGCCCGTGCAGATTTTTCAAGTCTTTCTGTTCAGTTTTTCGAATAAACGGTAACCGGCTGCGGCGAATTTAGCGAATTTGCAAAATGTGCGCAAAAATGGTTAAATTTACACATTTTCGTTTTGAGTGTTTTTTTATGCTATACTATAGCCAAGCAAGAGATGTCACGGATTGCAGGTCCGATTGACTACCGTAACATGGAATGGAAAGGAGTGATGGAGCTTGATGCCCTTAGATGTCAAAGTTGCGATTTGCGGAGAGCTGCCCACCGCTTACCAACATTTGCTACGGCAAGGCGTTGTGCAGATTGATCAGTATATGGACGCAACCGAGCTGACCGATGAGAGTGAGTATCACCTGATTCTCATTTACGCCCCTCATGCGGAGGGGTTGCTCAATACGTCTTATACCCCCGGTGCTGTGTTCGGCAGTGCAACCGATGAGAAAAGAGTTTCGATTCCCATTCGCCTGCTCAACGAGCCTTGTTGCCACTCGGCACTGCTGGAGCTGAATTCGATGATCCGACGGATTTCTGCCAGATTGGCACAGAATTCAGTAACGGAATAAGATCAGATGGGAGGCCGATAAAGTGACCCCGAAGGAATTGAGGAGACTCAGCCGCAGGGAGCTGCTGGAAATGCTGATCGTCCAGACCCGTAAGGTGGAAACGCTGGAACGGCAGCTGGCGGAAGCCAATCAGAAACTCAATGATAAAATGATCATCATCGAAAATTCCGGTTCTCTGGCCGATGCCGTAATGCAGCTCAACGGAGTGTTTGAGGCGGCACAAAATGCGGCACAACAATATTTGGATAATATTCGGATGCGAAGCGAAGCCGCAGCGCAATCGAATGAGAAGAGTGATCAGGGAGATAAAAAGGATGGACGAGAAAGAAATCAAAACTGAAACCGCACCGTCCTCGGAGCTTTTGGAAAACGAACTGATCCGCGTGCGCTACGGTGAGCGGTACAAAAAGCTGTTGAAAAACACGATCGGCTCACTGCTGGTGGTTGCGGCAATCTCCATTTTGATCGCAACGCTCTTTCTTCCGGTGCTGGAGATTCACGGCAACTCTATGAATCCTACGCTGGAAAGCAAAGATATCGTGGTTTCGGTGAAAACCTCGCAGCTTAAGCGGGGCGATATCTGTTGTATGTACTACAACAACCACATCCTCGTGAAACGTGTCATCGGCGTCGCAGGCGACGTCATAGAAATGGATGAAGCGGGGAACGTATTCGTAAACGGAACATTACTCGATGAACCCTACGTGCAGGTAAAAGCACTGGGCGAGTGTGATATAGAATTCCCCTACACGGTGCCGGAACGGTCGGTGTTCGTACTGGGAGACAACCGATCTTCCTCGGTAGATTCCCGAAACGAACTGATTGGAAGCATCTCGCTGGACGAAATCGTCGGCAAGATCGTTTTCCGCGTTTGGCCGATCCCATCCTTTGGCGGAATCTGAGAAAGAATCTAAGAAAGAAATCCCCCGAAAAGGAGGTATGATACTTGACAAAGCAAATGAATATCAGTGCCGATAAGTATCAGAAGATGCATCGGCGAAAGAGCATTTGGCTACGCGTGATCAGCGTGCTGTCTGCAGTAACGGTGTTTATCACCACCTACGCAATGATACTGCCGGCGATCACGATGGAGCCCTCTCCGGGAATCAAACTGGAGAACGAATTTGGTTATGAAGACGAGAACGTGGAGATGATCTTCACGGTCACCGGCAGAGCGGTCTTCCAAAATGAAAGCGAAGCTGTGAACAATGCAACGTCGGATAAAGTGATGTTGGCGGTCACGCAGCTTTCGGAAGATAGCGAAGCGCATACCAAATACGCACAATACGCAGAAGAGACTATTGGAGCAGACGATCTGTATCAGCTGCTGACGATGGAGCTGACCTTCACTTACGAAGGAGCGGTTCTGGATATGAGCAACTGTGCAATCGACGTGGAAATCCTGGCGAAGGATGAGCTGCTGAGCACAGCGGAGTCCGCTCCCGAGCCTCAGCCTATCTCCACCTTTGGTCTGCGAACCATGGCTCTTCGGTCCACTGCCTATTCGACCGCGGGAATCAGCACGATGGCTGCTAACACAACTCCCGTAGAATCGGATGAAGAAAACGATTCGCTGGAGCCGGTCACCGCCCTCACTGCTTTCCAAGGCGTGAACACCGATCTGGCACAGCAGAGCACTTCCTATCAGGCGCAGGAAGGCGATCCCCTCAGCGTAAGCACTCCCGTCTACGGTACAACGATGGCGCTGGCGCTGTACTCTACGGTTAATCCTACCTTCACCGTTCAGTATTATTCCTATCACAACGTGTTGGCCTCTTCCGGAGACAAAGCAGTTGACGAAATTGACACCTCCGGCGGTAAGCTTCCCGTCAACGGCGGCCCTAACTCGATGAAGGACATCTGGCTGAATGCAGTAGGAAGCGGCAAGTATGTGCTGGCCACTCAGCAGAAGCTGGACATTCTGCAAAAGCAGGTAGACAATTACGAGTACGTCAAAGCACCGGGCGTTGCCTACGTTGACCGACTCAGAGACAACGGTAACTACGCACTGGATGAGGTTTGGGTGCTCAAGAGTGGAAAGAATCAAACCAGCACCACTCGCAGCGACTGGACGATCTATCCTGCAACGGTAGGATTTACTAACCGTGAAAGCTCTGCGGGCAGTAACAGGATTTACATTACCGACGATACGGTAATCCGTTTGGTCTACAGAGAAACCGCCGGTAGTTATACCAACGCAGTAGACTTCTACGATTACGATATCTCCAGCGGTAAGCATACGGTTTCCAACGGTGTAACAACCGCCTATACCAGCAACTACGGTATCAACCGCTACACCGCTGCATCAGGAACCGTCAAGTACGCCTTTGGTAACGTCAATACGCAGACCGACTTCGGTACGCTGTCCTGGACCAATAACGGACAGAGTAACACCCTCAACCAGTATAACCGCAATAACGCAGCATACGATGGCTGTACCTTCGGTCTGGTAACCGGTATCAATGCAGACGGAACGATGGTCTTTGCAAAAGGCGTATCCGCTCCCGTTCTGTTCGGTAAAGCCAACGGAACCGGCAAGACCTATCACAGCGGTTACAACCTCCAATTTGAACGGAGCGGCGATACCTATACGCTGGTTGCAGTTCGCAATCCCGGCAATAAGGCGATCGTACAGAATCTGGATCAGTTCAATAACCCTTCTCCCTATAGCGGTAAGGTTTACACCAATATCTTCACCAACAACTTCTGGCCGATGGATTACGCTAACACTTGGGGCGCATCCGGTCACGATCCGAAGTTCGGTAATTACGCCAACGCTACAAGCGGCAAGGTTATGGCACAGGGAGCAAGTGCTACCAGTGCATTCCCCGAATCGGATGACGGTCTCGATCACAACTCCTACTTCGGTATGCAGTATTCGCTGACCTTCGAGCTCACCGAAGACTATGCAGGCCCTCTGGACTACGTATTCTACGGCGACGACGATATGTGGGTATTTTTGGACGGACAGCTGGTGTGTGACATCGGCGGCGTTCACTCCTCGGTTGGTCAGTACGTAAACCTGCGGGACTATATCAACAAAATGCCCGATACTCAGAAGTACGGCAAGCATACCCTCTACTTCTGCTACACCGAACGCGGCGCATCCGGTTCTACCTGCTATATGCGATTCACCCTTCCTTCGGTTAGTATTGACACTCCTCAGGTGGAGAGCAATACGCTGGAGCTGGGCAAGCAGGTGAACAATTCCAACACCGACCGTGAATTCCGATTTACCATTGATTTCACCGATGAAAACGGAAACGAGCTGCTGGATGACTACTCCTACACCAGATACGCAGTAAACGGCGAAGTGCTGGAAATGGGCATCCTCAACTCCTCCTCCAATGTAGTTCTCCTTCGCGGCGGCGAGAAGATTCAAGTGGATTATCTTCCCGACGGAACGAAGTTCAGCATTACGGAAGAGGCGGCAGCCGGATACAGTACCGTATACAGCGTCAACGGCGCTGCCAACGTGGAAAGCAATACGGTCAGCGGATCCATTCTGGATGACGTGCATGTGCTGTACATCAACTCCACCGGTGCGCTCCTGCCATCTACCGGCGGCAGCGGAATCTGGATTTACACCATCCCCCTCCTCTTAGGCTTGGCAATGTTGCCTGCGATCCCGATTATGGATGCCATCCAAAGACGTCGGAAGCGGCTGGCAGCATCTGCAAAGCAACTCGAGTAGTATTTCGATATTGGCAAGAACGATGTGCCGATATGCAAATAAACCAATCCAAACCCTAGAATAATTAAGAAATGGAGAAACCAAATGAAAAAGTTTACCAAAATTTTTGCAGTCGTAATGACTATGGCAATGCTGCTCTGCATGGCACTCCCCACCCTGGCAGCTCCGGCTCCCGTAACCGGCTCCATCACCATCAACGGTGTGGTAAAAGGCAACACCTACAGCGTATATCAGCTTCTGGATCTGGAAAGTTATGATACCGACAGCGGCGCTTACTCCTACAAAGTAAACAGCGCATGGAGCGCATTCTTTGCAACTGCTGATGCAAAGGCATACTTCGCAGTAGACACCAGCAACTATGCAACTTGGATTGCAACTGAAGATGATGCATCTTACGCTGCTTTCGCTAAGCTGGCACTGGCATACGCTAAGGCAAACGATATCGCAGCAGTTGATACCAAGACTGTTGCGGAAGGCGAAACCAAGGTTGAATTCACCGGCCTTGCTCTGGGCTACTATCTAGTTGACTCCTCTCTGGGCGCTCTGTGCGGCCTGACCACCACCAACCCCAGCGCATCTCTTTCCGAAAAGAACGGCCCTCCCACCGTTGAAAAGCAGGTAAAGGAAGACTCCACCAATCAGTGGGGCACCACCAACTCCGCCGACATCGGCCAGACCGTTGAGTTCCGTGCAACCATCTCGGTTCACGCGGGTGCAGAAAGCTACGTATTCCACGATAAGATGAGCGCAGGCCTGACCTTCGACGCTGCAAGCGTAAAGGTAGTTCACTTTGACACCAGCGCAGACACCACCAAAGAAGCTCCCGCAGAATACTACACCCTGAAGACCTCCGAGCTTACCGATGATTGCACCTTCGAAATCGTGTTTACTCAGGCATTCTGCGATCACCTGGATGTAAACGACAAGGTTGTTATCTCCTACAATGCAATGCTGAACCGCGATGCTGTTATCGCAGGCGCAGGCAACCCCAACGAGTGCTCCCTGAAGTACGGCGAAAACAACTATACCGTTCCCAGCATCACCAAGACCTTCACCTTCGGCATCGACATCGTT
>JAFTMF010000151.1 GCA_017452565.1 Clostridia bacterium | reverse complement strand
CTCAGTCAGGGAGTGGGAGGGAACCATATTGATCTTGCCGTAGCCGTAGTTGTCTGCGATGAACTCGGCAAAGCGGGCTGCAACGTAGAGGAGCTTGATCTCTCCGGTGGCCTCGTAGTAATGCACTGCCGCCTCGGCCATACAGCCGAAGTTGTAGCACTCGTGATACCATACGCCCTGACCGTGATCGTCGAAATACTGACCGGGCTTCTGAAGCATAGCGTGAGTGGAGAGGAAGCCGTTCTTCGAGGACATAGAAGCGTTGTAGACCACGTCAATGTAATCGTCCACTCTTGCTTTCAGCGCGGGATCATCGTAAACCTTGAGGAAGTCACCTGCGGCGGCGATGGTCTCAAACAGCAGACCGTCCAGCCAAGGATTGTTCTCGGGAGAGCCGCTACCACGGGTTACCTTTTCGAAGTTTCGCAGGCACCCTTGCTGAACGAAGCGATCCAGCGAGGTGTGGATGGTGGTGGAGGCGAACATCTCCACCTTGTCCTTCCAGAAGCCGTCCAGCAGCTTCACCTCGGTAACGTCGGCGGGAGTAAGGGAGACGGTGGCTCTATCCAGCACCGAGAACTTCACGGTGTAGGATACGTCGTAATCGGTGAGGGCGATGGTGGCGGTGCCGCTGGCGCTGTCTGCCTGAGTAACCTTGCAGTCCACTGCCTTGCCGTCCACGGTGGCGGCAGCGGTAACCTCGGGAGCACTCTTAGTGCCATAGGCAAGGGTGCGTTTGTAAGAGGTCTGTCTGAGGGAAAATTCACGAATCTCATCGCCGCCTACTGCAACGGTGAGCTTGAGGCCTTCGGGAAGGAATCCGGATGTATCCATAGGTATGCTCCATTTCTCTGCCAAATAAGACAGCAGGTTAAAGATTTCGGTGGTGGTAACCTCTCCTTCGAGAAGCAGGATCTCGCAAACGGTGCCGTCCATACTCTGAGAGGTGGATCCGTTGGATCCGATGTAGACCGCCTGATCGTTCTTGGCTACGGTGGTCACCGAGGAGGTGAGGGCACCCACGTTGGTGCCGTTGATGTACAGCTGGCTGGTCTTGCCTTGCTTGGAAGAGGCAAGGATATAGTTGGTATTGGTGGAAAGATCGCCTGCGGCAGAGCCGAAGTCCATATAAGCGCCGTTGGTGTCCTTCCAGCCGGAGTTCATACGGGATGCCCCATTGATGTTGAAGTACCACTGGTGGTTCCAAGGACCGCTGTTTGCCAGCTTGGAGAAGATTTGGTTGTGATCGTTGTTGCCTGCAACCGTCTTGGCACGGATGACCGTGAGGATGGTGAAATCGTCGAAGGTAAATCCTTCACTGCCTTCCACCTTCATAGAGGACTGCTTATTCAGCACAAGCCCGGGCTTATTTGAGATGTCGCTCTCGGCCTTGTAGGTGGGTACGTTACGGCTCACCGTGGCAACGGCGGGGTATTTGCCATCCTTGGAGGCCAGATTCTCCAGCCGATCTACACGATCGCCGTCCTCCAGCTCCAGCGTGGAGGCATCGTACCAGATCAGCAGATTCGAAAGATCGGCGGGGCTGAACTGGTCGGGGGTCACAGGCTCGTCGGTCTTGGGGGGATCGGTTTGAGGCGGCTCGGTTTTGGGAGGCGCCTCTGTGGTGGTTGTGGTGGTGGGATTGGTGCCGGTTGTGGTGGTCTTGGAAGAAGTGTCTTCCGGTGCTTTTTGGCAAGCGGCCAGAATGCTCATACACATAGCTCCTATCAATAGAATTGATGTGATTTTTTTCATATTGTATACCTCTTTCGGTAATAGAATCAATGGTTGGACGGCGAAGAGTGGGGAGCGTCTGCTCCTCTCAGCCGAAGGGCGACGGCGGGAATGCCCCTTTCGGCAAACAGATCGGTGCGGATATTGGGCGGACGGTTTGCGATGGGAGCGTCGTACGCTCTGCCGATCAGGGCGTATTTGGTAGGCGTGAAGGGATTGTAGGAAAGCAGCTCCACTCTTTGCAGAGAGGACATCTCCGAGAGAAAGTCAGCGATGGCGGCTTGGTTCTCATCCGAGTCGGTGATCCCGGGAATTAAGGGCAGGCGGATGACGAAGGGCTTTTTCGCCGCATCCAGCGCTCGGATGTTTTCCAGAATCTGTCGGTTAGAGCGTCCCGTATAGCGGATGTGCTCGCCCTCGTCCATCATTTTCAGATCTACGAAGAGATCGTCCATGAGTAGCGCAAGGGGGAGAAAATCCTCGGTAGGCACAGCCGCACAGGTTTCCATCGCCTTGGGGAAGGGGATCTGCCTTGCCACCTCGCAAAGGAACTCCGATTGGAGGGCAGGCTCGCCGCCCGAGAAGGTGACACCGCCGTAGGCGAGAAAGTCGCCGTAACCGTTGATCTCCTCGGCAAGCTCGTCGGCGGTGTAGACCTTTCCGTAGAGCCCCACTAAATGATCGGGGCAGGCGTGCAGGCAGATGCCAAAGGGAGCGCAGTCGGGGTGATGGCAGGGGAGCTTGCACCTGCCGCAGCCCTTGCATCGGCTTTGATGGCGGAAAACCTCGGGGGGCATCTTCGGCCCTTCGGGGTTCTGACACCACACGCAGGAGAGAGGGCATCCCTTCAAAAAGACGGTGAGGCGAATGCCGTCGCCATCGTAGAGCCCCAGCTCCTTAATGTCAAAGATAGTGCCCCTCTTCATACCGCAAACTCCTGTCTGCGGATAACGTGATCCTGATACTCACGGGAAAGCTCCACGAAGTAGGCGCTCCATCCCCACACGCGGACGATGAGACTGCGGTAATTTTCAGGATGCAATTGGGCATCTTTGAGAACCTCCACGTCCACGGCGTTGAGCTGAAGCTGATGCCCGCCTTTTTCCACGAAGACTTTCACCAGCAGAGCCACCGATCGGATGCCCTGTTCGGTGAGGAAGCTGTCGGCGTGGAACTCCATGGTCAGCGGACCGCCGTTGATCGTCTTGGTAAGGTCGGGAGTGGTGAAGGAACGGATCACCGACAGCGGCCCTTTGTTGCGGACGTACAGTCCGGGGGAGTAGTTGGTGCCGTAAGGCTCGGCGGCGCACTTGCCGTCGGGAGTGGCAAAGGATTCATCACTATGAAGATAGAACATCGCCGATCCCGTGCCGGCACGGAAAATGCCGCCCCGCTCATTTCGGATGCCGTTGAGTCCATTGGCGAAGGTTTTCAGCAGAGTCACCGCAAGACCGTCCACCTCTTTGATGCCGTTGCCCATTTTGCAATCGGCATAGCGGAGAGTAGTGTACAGATCGGTGTAGCCTGCATAGTCCGCATCAATGGCGGCAATCAGATCGGCGGGCGATACCGTTTGCTTTTTAAACACGAACTGTCGGATAGCGGCCAGCGAGTCCACGGCGGTGGATAGTCCCACGCCGTGAATGCCGTAGTGATTGTAGACGTTGCCCAGCGACACGTCCCGTCCAGTCTGCAGACAGTCGCCTTCCAGCATCGATAGGAAGGGAGCGGGCAGGATGAAGAGATTCTTCACCGTCTCTGTCAGCCGTTTCGCCTCGGCGGTGATTTCGCTCTTCACGGCATCAAGGAAGCTATCGAAATCGGGGGTGTCTGCCAGCGATGTGTGGAGGGCACGGTTCACCGCAGAGGGGAAGAAAAGGGCGGCGATATTGGGGATCTCCATGCCCTTGCCGGGGATAATGAACTCCCAGCAAGCGGCAACGGTGTAGTTGCGGGCATCCACGGGATCGTAGCCCAGTGCGATCAGCCCGGGGATTACCACGTCGTCATTGGAATATTGAGGGAAGCCCAGCCCTTTGGCGGTGAGCTTGGTGGCTTCCACATAGCGCTCCTCGGGGGTGTTTTGAGAAACGCGGAGATTGATCTTGGGGTCTGCAAGGCACAGATTGCCGCAAGCGGTCATACACAGCTGAGAGAGAAGATTGTAGGCATCCTCGCCGTCGGCCGTACAGCCGCCCAGCACGATGCTCTGACCGTCGTCGCCCTGCTGCATACCGGGATAGAGATCGCTGTCGAGATTAAAGCTGATAAAGAACTCCTCCAAAAGCTCCAGTGCATCCTCCTCGGTGAGCACGCCCGATGCAAGATCGGCGGCAAGATAGGGGTAGAGGTACTGATCCAGCCGTCCCACGATGACGTGGTATTCGCCCTCCGCCCAGATGGAGAAGTGGAGAATGCGGAAGAGCTGCAGCGCATCGGCGAAGGATTTGGCACCTTTCCGAGGGAGTCTCGAAAGCCGCTCTGCCACGGCGGTATTGCCCATCCGCTCTGCCTCTGCCGAGTAGCGGTCGCACAGCCGATAGAGGGCGGCAATCTCCAGCCGCAGTGCATCGTAGAGCTGGCCCGATTTGCCGTCGATGGATATGAGAACGGCGTCCAGCCCCGATGCGATCACACCGGCGTAGTCGGGGCAGATGTTGGAGACGTTGCCCCGCTCGTGGAGGAAGTAGCTTGCCCGAAGGGCGGTCATCTCCTCGTCGGAGCAAACCTCGGGGACGTCGATCACCGTCCGCTGAAGAACGATCCTGCTATCCTTTGCCACAACGGGGCGCTCCAGATCGCAGATTTTTGCAAAGCGGATGGCGGTGCGCATAGAGTAGGGCAGGGCGGGATCACGGAATGCGGCCTCCTTGCCACGGGGGAAGGGAGAACGGCAGATCTTGTGGTCGCCTGCCAAAACGGCGTTTCGAAGGGCTTGAATTCGATGGTTCATAGTTGCCTCCTATATAGATGGTCGGTAGTTACGCATTATAATGCATCTTATAATAAGCGGTGCGGTACTCGCCGGGGGTGAGTCCGGTCTTTTCACGGAAGACTCGGAGAAAATATTTGTCCGAGCCGAATCCGCAGGCGTAGGCGATCTCCTTCACCGATTGATTGGAGCATAGGAGCAGCTGCTTGGCCGCCTCAATTCTGCCTGCGGTGATGTGATCGGTGAGGGAACGGTTGGTGGCTTTCTTCAGGAGGGTGGTGAGATACTCGCTGTTGTAGCCGAAGTGATCGCCTACCTCCGAAACCTTGCGGATGGTGCAGGCGTTGAGACGTATCCACTCCATCACCTGTGCGGCGGTGAAATCGGCACGGGAGCTTTCCTCTTTTTGGGTCACCTCACGAATATAGCTGTCGGAGATTTCCATCAAAAGCATTTGCAGAATGGAATTGCACAGCTCGGTCTGATAGAGATTTGCGGTGCGGGAGGTGTCGATGAGCTGATGGAGGAGCAGGCGGATCCGCTCGCGGTTCTTCACCTTGCCGTACTCGGGGATGAGGAGCGGTCTGCCCCCTCCCTCGGGAGCGGAGATCAGCACCTTTGCCTCATCTTCTCCCTCTCCCTCGGACAGAAGGGCCTCTCCCGTGAGGAAAAAGTGTGCCCAGTAATGGCGGAGTCCGGGAGCGCAGGGCGCTGTGCCCAGATGTTCGTGTTCTGCAAGGAGGAGCAGATAGGTGTCGGGGAGCAGACGGTATTCTGTTCCGTTTTGGCTGATGCGGTATTCTCCGGAATTGCCGAACAGCAGTACGTAAGTATCCAGTTTGCGATGGGGATGCACCGCACCGCCCTTGTCGGAGACAAACTGTCCGCAGGTGCAGAAATCTGCGCTCTTCGGGTCGGGCTGTCGAAGAATTTGCATAGAAACCTCCTGGAGAGATGGTTCAAAGAAAAATATACCAATTTGTTTCGCTTTGTCGAAGCGGTTTGCTATCGGGAATTGTGAAATCTGACTTGACTTCGTTCCGATGAATTGGATAAATTTGTGCGTTATCTTGATTTTATTGTAGCGTTTTTCTTTGATTTTGTCAACGGTATAAAGACTGAATCTAAGAATATTGCACCATATGTGGCACTTGTGATAAAGTTGGGAGAAAAACAGATAGAATTATACGGTTTTTACGGGATTTGAACGAAACTGTGTTGACTTTGCCAAAAAGTGTGCTATAATATATATTAATGTAGAATCCCATTGTTATACGATCTGTTTCGAAAAATAATGGTTTGAATTTGACAGAATTGCATTTAGATAAACAGTTAAGGAGATGAAGTCAGATATGAAAAAAGTTTGCAGCTGGCTGATTTGCGTGGCAATGCTTCTTACCATCGGCACCGTGGCCGTCTTTGCTTCGGCAAATACCAGTAAAGGAACCGCGCAAGAGCTTACCGATCTCAGCGAACCGGTTTTAGGTACGATTTCCCAAAAAAATGAGCGGGATTGGTTTAAGTTCACCACCGGAGAAGAGCGTGCGTATTATTATTTCGACCTGCAGAATGAAAGCGGTACCAACGATGCCTATCTGTCTGTGTATGACGTAAAGGATACCGAGGTGCTGAAGCTAAGCAAGGCGGTCGCCGGCGGAGATAGCATCAGCGGCGGCGTTCGGCTGGAGCCTTCCTCTACCTATTACATCAAGGCCTATATGGATAGCGACGGAACGGGGAACTATACCTTCAAGATTTCCAAAAAGGTGGATGAGATTCCCGACGTTCAGGAGCAGTCTACCGAGATCAAGGTCAATAAGATGTACTATCAGTCCATTGAAGGCATAGGCGATAAGGACTGCTACGTGGTGAATGCCGGTGATAAAGAGGCATTCTACCATCTGTATATGAAAAACGAGAGCGGAACCGGCAGTGCTTCCATCCACGTGATCAACCATCGGGATATGGAAATGTTGAATCTGGGACATTTCACCGGTGCAGGTCAGGTGGCGGAGGGCAATTTCCGCATTCAGCCCGGTTCTCAGTATTATCTCACCGCCAAAATGGCAGACAACGGTGTGGGCAACTATTGCTTCAAGATCATCGAGATGATTGACAATGATTCCGATGAAAAAGAAGGTGCAACTAAGATTTCATTGAACAAAACGGTAGCCTCTTCCATTGATGGCAGCGGTGACGTTGATTTCTTCAAGCTGGAAACCGGCGATGAGAGCCGTGAGTATAAGGTGAATCTGACTAACATCAACGGCAGCAGCAACGCCCACGTGATCGTTTACACCGAACGGGACGAGAAGCTGCTGGACGTGGGCAATTACACCTCCGCAGGCAAATCCGCCTCCGGAACGCTGAAGCTGCAGGCCAATACCACCTATTATTTCCAGGTGTATATGAACGATACCGGATTCGGTGACTACTCCTTCCAGGTGACCCAATGTGTGAACGGTCATAAGCCTTCGGGGGCTTGGAAAACCGCTACTGCGCCTACTTGTGTTGCAAAGGGTGTGAGTCAGCAGCTGTGCTCCATTTGCGGTGCGGTGCTGGAAACCAAAGAGATTGATGAAACCGGACATCTGTTTGAGGATTGGAAGGTTATCAAGAAGCCTACGCTGATCTCTCTGGGCAAAAAGTCTTCTACTTGTACCCGCTGTGATGAGGTGGACTACAAGAATGACTGGAGTATGATTTGGATTATTCCTACTGCAGTTCTCGTGGCCGTTCTGGCAGTGATTGCCGTGATCCGCTACATCGTTGCATATCGGAATTCCCGCAGACATTATTGGTAAACTACAGATATAAACAGCCGTCCGTTTTAGCGGACGGCTTTTTCTTGAAAGTGCAGGGACAAAATGCAAAAAGGTCTTGCGTCTTCAGTGAATTTGTGTTATACTGTATTCAGAATCCATTGAAAGGAAGTTTGTGCTATGAGTGATGGAAAGTACCGGGACTCGGTTTTGGACGAGCCCTTCTTGCTGCGGGTGAATACAGTGAACGTCCGCGGACTGTTCGGCGGTAAGGGAACGGTAACGGGGACACTTCTGTCGGGCACTGTTTTTGCCGGAGACGTCTTGACGGTGAGAGGCAAAAAGACCAAGCCCTACACGGTGACGGCGGTGTCTGTGGAAGGCGGATCGGTGCGCCCGGACGTGGGTGCGACGGTACGGCTGGAGGTGCAGGGCATCGGGAAACGGGATCTGACTCCCGCAGACCTTCTGTGTGGCACTCAAGGCCACGGACAAAGCCTGCTGACCGACGTTTACTCTTACCAAGGCAGCGAAGAGGATTATTTCGCCGAGCTGTTTGCCCGTTATTTCCCCGATTACACCGTTGTGCGGGATGCAAGCGTGAGCGCATCCGACGGCGATCGCATTGAGCCCCAGTTCCTTTTCTATCGGGGAGGAACCCCTTGTCTTGCCATCTTCCTGCGGGACAATACCGAGTGGAGACGAAAAGAGGTCAACTATCTGCAGGATACCTGCCGCGCGCAGGGCATTGCCGCGCTGGCCTTTATCTCCAATTTTGCCAACCGGGCGGACTACGTTCGCCGACGGGTGGAAAACGAGCTGGGCTGATGCCCGAAATTCAATAGTCAAAAGCAGAGGGAAATGCATTGCACCTGTGGAGGATCCGGCACGGATCATTCAGACGGCTTCGCAGGTAGCCGATCCGTGTACGTTCCGGTAGAAAACCAGATGCTGGTTTTAACGGTTTTCCCTCTGTTTTTTCTATTTACCAATGAGATGCAAATATTTGGGAGATTTTTATGAACCTCATTTGCAAGCTGTCCGATCCGGCAGTCTGGGCGGCGTTTTATGCCTACAAAATCGAAGGCGGTCATCTGTCCCGACAGGAGCAGACCGACCTGGAGGCGTTCATTGCCTCCGAGGGCTACCTGGCCTCTGCAGAAGCGATTCTGCGAGGCGACGGCTTTGCGCCGCCCCGTAGACGGTGCATCCGCAAGCTCCACAGTCAGAAAAAACGAATTGTTTACATATATAATAGGGAAGAAAACTATCTTTTGAAGCTGCTGACGTGGTTGCTGGCACAACGGTACGATGGGATTTTTGCGGACAATCTTTACTCCTTCCGCCGTCACCGGTCGGCCAAGGACGCCATCCGCAAGCTGGTGCGCACTCCCGGGATCGACGAACTGTGGGCGTACAAGGTGGACATCCACGATTATTTCAACTCGGTGCCTACCCTGAGGCTCCTGCCGTTGCTGAAGCAAACGCTGGCAGATGAACCGGAGGTCTATCGCTTTTTGGAACAGCTGCTCACCGATCCCGCGGTAGAGGAGAACGGACGGCTGGTTACGGTTTCCAAGGGCATTATGGCAGGCACGCCTACCTCTACCTTCCTCGCCAATCTGTATTTGTCGGAGATGGATCACTACTTTGCTGAACGAGGCATTCTCTACGCTCGTTATTCCGATGATATCATCGTCTTTGCCCAGAGCGAGGAGAGGCTCGAGGAGCAGATTGCCGTCATCGCGCGCTATTTGCAATCGGCGGGGCTGGAGGTCAATCCTGCCAAAGAGTGCCGCTATGCACCGGGAGAGCAGTGGTCCTTTTTGGGAATTGCCTATCAAAAGGGAATTGTGGACGTTTCTCCCGTATCGCTGGATAAGCTGAAGGGCAAGATGAGACGCAAGACCCGTGCCCTGATGCGCTGGAAAGCGAAGAAGGGCGTCGAAGGCATCCACGCCGCCAAAGCCTTTGTGAAGGCGATGAACCGCAAACTGTACGATAACGATGCCGAGCACGAGTTGACTTGGACGAGATGGTATTTTCCGCTGATCAACACCGCCAAATCGCTGGAGGAGATCGACCGCTACAGCGGCGAGTGCATCCGCTATCTTGCCACGGGCAAACGCACCAAAGGGCGGTTCAATTTCCGCTACGAGGAGATGAAGGCGCTGGGCTATATCAGCTTGGTAAACCGCTACTACCGCCACCAAAGCGAGGGGGCGCAATCAAGTGAAGCACAAGACAAATCCCTGTGAGATAAACTCACAGGGATTTCAGTCTGTCGAAAAAGTCATAATAAAATAAGCGGTTTATGATATTGCACAAAAGAGCCCTCCCCTCTGGGTGAGGGGAGTCGCCAAGCGACGGGAGAGGTATTCGTAGTATTTTGTGCGGTAGACCTCTTCCGTCACGCCTACGGCGTGCCACCTTCCCCGTAGGGGAAGGCTTTGGTT
>JAFTMF010000150.1 GCA_017452565.1 Clostridia bacterium | reverse complement strand
CTAAGAAAAGTTCTTGGGAGGTTCGGAACCTCAGAGTTTGCCGCAGGCAAACTCCCACGTAATTCGGCAAAGCCGAATTACAAGTTTTATTCAAGAAGGGTTCTGAGGTAACTCATGAATATACTCCTGGATATTGCATATATGGGTAGCCGATACCACGGCTATCAGACTCAGAACAATGAGGCGCTCACCATTCAGCGAGTTTTGCAGGGAGCGCTGGAGGGCTTCTACGGTCAAAAACTGAAAATCACGGGCTGTTCCCGCACCGATGCGGGGGTACACGCCAAACAATTCTTCTGCACGATGGAAGCGGCAGAGGGAGAGCTTCGCTCTACCCTGCCTCCCGAGAAGATCCCGCTGGCACTTCGCCAGCATCTGCCCTCGGATATCGCTATCCTCTCGGCAAGAGCGGTGAGCGATGACTTCCATCCTCGCTATATGACCCACCACAAGGAATACGAATACTGTATCTACAACGCTCCCATCCTGCACCCCTTTCACGCCGATCGGGCATGGCATTGCCCCGTCACGCTGGACGTGGACGCTATGGATGCGGCCGCCCGCCATCTGGTAGGACGCCACGATTTTGCCGCCTTGATGGCACAAGGATCGGTGGTTACCTCCACCGTACGGGAAATCTTCTACTGCGACGTGAGAAGAGAAGGCGATCTGGTGATCGTCCGGGTAGCGGCTGACGGATTTCTCTACAATATGGTGCGGATCATCGCAGGTACTCTGACAGAAGTAGGCAAGGGAAAGATCGCCTCTGAGGAGATCCCCGCCATCCTCGCCTCGCTGGATCGAAAGAAATCCGGCCCCACTCTCCCTCCTCAGGGACTTTATCTCAATCGGGTCATCTATCCCGACTCCATTCTCTAATATTCACCGTTGCCAATCAATCGCAACCCATCATCCCATTGCCGGAGGTATTATGGCAGAGCAAAAAAAGACCACCCCTAAAAAAACCGTCCGGAAAAAGAAACCCGGTACAACCCAAACGAAAAAACCCACCGGCAAAGCCGAAAAGCCAGTCCGGAAAGTTGGCATCAAAAAGCTCTTCCGCGGCAAAACCGAGCAGGAAAAACGGGAGAGAAAAGCCGTCCGTGACCAAAAACGGATAGCAAAACTGGAAAAATTGGAAGAATCCTATTCCGTTGAGAATTACGTAACCGAAGAAGAGGCAATGGGTCCTGCCATCTATAATCCGCAGTATCTGAAAAAGGCCGCCTTTTATCGCACCTGCGGAATGGGCGTGGTAGCGCTTTTGATCGTCTTCGTAATCGGAATGCTCCTCTTTTTCAAAGATGAGATCACCATCGAAAACTTCCGATATCTCATTCGGAACGTAGATTTCGAGCTGCGCAACGAGCTTTCCGATCCGGGCGTTATCAGCTATGACAGCAACCCTCTCAACACCTTTGCAGTATATAAAGATTCCTTGGTACAGATGTCCGATCGAAAACTCGCCATTTACGATGCAAGCGGACACTCCTCCTACGTAGGAAACCTCAACTATACCTCACCCGCACTGTGCACCTCTGACCGATACGTTCTTGCCTTCGATCGGGACAGCGGTGACTATAGCCTTTATACCGGCTTCAACCAGTCGTGGGAATCCTCTACCAAATATCCCATTTCCGACGTGGATATTGCCAAGAATGGCGTTCACGTCATTGCATCCAGATCGAAAAACTATATCGGCACCATTACGGTATACAGTGCATCCTTCAAGGAAATGAACGTCATCCGCAAAAACAAGCATATTGCTGCCGTTGATCTCACCGAGGATGGCAAAAATCTGCTATTTGCCTGCTATTCCGTGGAGGAGGATGGCCTCTTCACCGAGCTGATGGCAATTCCCGTAAATTCCGAAACGCCTACCGTCCGCCTTTATCTGAGCGGTATCATTCCTTGGGAAGTCCGTTGGCTGGATGACGGTCGCTTCCTGCTGATCTGTGACGAAGGTGTAAAATTTTTCGATGAAACAGGAAAAATTTATTACGAGTATGGCTTTTCTGACAAAAATGTGATAGAATATAAAGTGTGCAGCACGACGTCTCGCATCGCAGTGATTTGCAGAGAGGATAACGACACCACCGGTTCTCATCTCTACCTGCTGTCAGCGGATGGAACGCTGATTACCCAGAGAAAGTTTGATACAACCGTTGGCGAAATCACCTTCTGGCACGATCGCATTATTCTTCTGTCCGACAAAACCGCCTGGCAAATCGCTGAAACCGGCGATACTTGGCGCTATGACTGTTCCTCTGTCCTGCAAGCTGCGGCGGCAGATAGTGACACACTATATCTTTGTACACACACCCGTGTGGTAACCCCCGACTGGAAAGAGCAATCTGACCGATAATCCCGATAGTACGAATGGAGGTACTTACGTTATGAGTATGATTCTCGATGTTCTCGTCATTGCAACGCTGCTGATTTGTGTCATTGTTTACACCAAACGCGGTTTTATTAAAGGAATCTTGGGGCTTTGCGGTTGCTTTGTAGCGCTGATTGCCGCTTCGATGACCCGTCCTTATTTGCAACCGATCCTGCTTACACCCATTGAAAAGGCACTGGATGGCTCGGACGGTGCACTGTCCGATCTTCTGCAGGTAGCAATGACCGCCGATCTGATCGCTTCCACCATTGCTTTCGCCATCCTCTTCGTCCTCTTTATCGTTGCCGTCAGACTGGTTACCCTTCTGCTGGATCGCATCTGCCGTCTGCCGGTGCTCAAGCAGGCCAACCGCCTTTTGGGCTTCGTACTGGGATTGTTCATCGGTTTGATTTACGCTCAGCTGCTGTCTATCTTCCTCTTTACCTTCTCGGAGCTGCTGGTTTCCTCTCAGAGCTGGATCACCGCAGAAGCATTCGAAGGCTCGGTAGTGGCACGCTGGATGTTTGATCACAATCTGTTCCGTCTGCTCATCAAAGCCCTGTAATTTTTTACATAAATAATCCAAATTGAATCATTCAAACAATGGGCAGTTGAAAGTTTTGGCTGCCCGTTGCAGTTATACCGAAAGGAATAACTGCGCAATCTACTCTTACACTACGAAATCTCTACCCCAAGCAAAAAGGAATCACTTATTATGGAAATGTGCGCAAGATGCAAAAAACGGGTTGCCGTGATCTTCATTTCCAGGATCGACGGCAATAAATCGGTAAACGAGGGAATCTGCATTAAATGTGCAAAGGAACTCGGTATCAAGCCCGTAAACGATATAATCAAAAATATGGGTCTGTCCGACGAGGATCTCGATCGGATGGACGGTGAAATGGAAAATCTGATGGAGCTGGCTCCTATGGAGGAGGAAGACACCGACGTCGACGGCCCTCAGGGAAAGACCCCTCCCATCGATTTCCGCAAGCTATTTGGCAGTATGGGGCTGCCCGGATTTCCCGGAATGCCCGAAACGTCCGGCGGCGAGGATTCTCCTCGCGGCAAAAAGGGCAAAGCACCCAAGGGAAAGAAATTTCTCTCCCAATACTGCACCGATCTCACCGCCGATGCCAAAGCCGGCAAGCTGGACCGCATCGTTGGCCGTGAGCGGGAGCTCAATCGTCTGATGCAGATTCTCTGCCGCCGTCAGAAGAACAATCCCTGCCTCATCGGCGAGCCCGGTGTAGGTAAAACCGCCATCGCAGAGGCACTGGCACAGAAGATCGCATCCGGAGATGCTCCTTACAAGCTGCAAAACAAAGAAGTGCATCTGGTTGACCTCACCTCTTTGGTGGCAGGCACCCAGTTCCGCGGTCAGTTTGAGTCGAGAATCAAGGGGCTGATCGAAGAGGTGAAGGCACTGGGCAATATTATTCTCGTCATCGACGAGGTTCACTCCATTGTGGGTGCAGGTGATGCCGAAGGCTCTATGAACGCCGCTAACATCCTGAAGCCCGCCCTTTCCAGAGGCGAGATTCAGCTGATTGGTGCTACCACTCTGGCAGAGTACCGCAAATAGATTGAAAAAGACGCCGCACTGGAGCGCCGCTTCCAGCCGATTATGGTGGAAGAGCCCTCTATTGCCGATACCATCGCTATTCTACGCGGCATCAAGTCCTATTACGAGCACTTCCACGGACTAACCATCCCCGACCTCACCGTAGAGCGGGCGGTTACTTTGTCGGAACGCTATATCACCGACCGCTTCCTCCCCGACAAAGCCATCGACCTCATTGACGAGGCCGCCGCTTACCTTGCTCTCCGCTCCCCCGAAATCAAACGGGTCGAGCTGGCCGAGAAAGCCCTTACCGCCGTTCGCAAGGATCGGGAAGCGGCAGAAGCCGAGGATGCTGCCACCGACGAAGCGCTGAACGCCAAGTATCAGAAGATCGCCGAGCTGCGCTCCAAGGAGCTGGCTGCCGAGGCGGAATTCAAGGAAGCGTCATTGGAGCGGGATAAAGTTGCCCTCACCACCACCGAGCTGGCGGAGGTCATCGAGGTTTGGACGGGTATTCCTGCATCTAACATCACCGAGAATGAATTCCAGCGAATCAACCACCTCGCAGACCGCCTGAAAAAGCGGATCGTGGGTCAGGACGAAGCGGTGGACGCCGTTGCCCGCGCCATCAAGCGCAGCCGCACCGGTGTAACTGCCAAGCGCCGTCCCGTGTCCTTCATCTTTGCAGGACCTACCGGCGTGGGCAAGACCGAGCTGGTGAAAACCCTTGCCGCCGATCTCTTCGACTCCCCCGAGACGCTGATCCGTCTGGATATGTCGGAATTTATGGAAAAGCACAGCGTTTCCCGTATCGTGGGAGCGCCTCCCGGCTACGTGGGCTATGACGAAGCCGGTCAGCTCACCGAAAAGATCCGCCGCAAGCCCTACTCGGTCATCCTCTTTGACGAGATCGAGAAGGCACACCCCGACGTGATGAACATCCTTCTGCAGATTTTGGACGACGGTATCATTACCGACGCCACCGGCAAGAAGGTCAACTTCGAAAACACGGTGATCGTGATGACCACCAACGCAGGTGCTACCGGCATCTCCGCTACTCCCGGCTTCAATTCTGCCGCTCAAAGCATCGAGCAGTCCAAGACTCAAAAGGCACTGGAGGCCTTCCTGCGTCCCGAATTTCTCAACCGCATCGACGAAATCATCACCTTCCGCACGCTGGAAGAAGAAGATTTCGTGAAGATCGCCGCTATTTTGCTGTCCGATCTCCGCTCCGCCCTCTCCGAGCGCGGAATCGCTCTCAGCTGGACCGAGGATGCTGCCGCACTCTTGGCAAAGAAGTCCTTCTCCCGCAAGTTCGGCGCCCGCAATCTCCGCCGCGTAATCCAGCGCGAGGTAGAGGATGCGCTGGCATCCAAGCTGATTGCCGACTACAGCACCGGCATTTCTGCCGCATCCATCAGCACAAGCGGCGACGAGCTGGTAATCGCTTGCATCTAACCTCCCGCCAAACCAAACAATAATCTGTTTTCCCCTACAGTTTTTGAGGGGCTTGGGGGACTTTTTCGAAAAAAGTCCCCCAAATATCTTTACCGAAAGGAGCACAGTATGGCAAGATGGTATGACTATTCGCCGGAAGAAGCGGCGCAGTCGCTGGGCAGCGATTTATACGCAGGTCTGAGCAACAAGGAAGCCCGTCGGCGGCAGAACGAACACGGCTTTAACGTGATTTTCCCCCATCCCATCCCCAAAGGCAAATTCTTCGTCCACCTTAAGCATATTACCCTCAACCCCCTTACCATTCTACTGATGCTCACGTCGGTGCTTACCGCCTTTTTCGGCGATCCGGCCACTTCATTGATCATCCTGCTGCTTCTATTTGTAGGCTACGCTTCCACTATCTTCGTTTACGTCAAAGCACAGCAGATTTTCGGTCGTATGAGTGAGTATTCGCTCCCCTATGCGAAAGTAATCAGACGGGGTGAGCTATACATCATCCGACAGGAAAACTTAGTACCCGGTGATATTATTCTGCTATCGCCCGGAGACATCGTCCCTGCCGATGCACGACTGATTCATACGCAGGATCTCTACCTCATTGAATCGGGTATCACCGATGCAAAGGGCTCGATACGTAAGGATGCATCCTATCAGGATTATCACAATCTGGAACCTCACGAGCAGATCAATATGGTCTTTGCCTCCACCATCGTGGCAAGAGGCAGAGGACGAGCCATCGTATGCCGTACCGGTGACGATACGCTGGTCTGCCAGTCCCACAAAAACAGACCTGCAGTCCGCTACGATAAGCTGGATATTTTCGATAAACTGTACAAAACCTCCTACTTATTCTCATTATTCTCCATTTTGGCCGTATTCGTGCTGACGCTGGTGAATCTTCTCACCCATCAATGGGAGATTTTAACAGGATTTGTCACCATGCTGGCGCTGTCAGTTGCCGCACTCAGTGAGTTTTACGCCGCATTTTCCCGCATCCTGGTAGCAAGCGGCATTTTCAACTCCATTCGGCAAGAAAAAAACGGAACCAAGGGTGCGCTGATCAAAAACGCAGACAAGCTCTCCACGCTGTCCAAGGTCACGACCGTCTTCATCCCTCCCGAGATTCTCATCAGCGAGCGGGATATGCGGCTGGTGGCTTTGATGACCGACGGAACCGAATTTCACGATTATAATCCCAAAACAATGGAAGCGCCGGATACCAATCTCCTGCGCTATGCCATCCTTTCCACCGGTATTTACGGAACCGATCGACTGGTAGAGCTTCATCGGGCAGGCGAGGCAGACTT
Source organism: Clostridia bacterium (assembly GCA_017452565.1). GTDB lineage: Bacteria > Bacillota > Clostridia > Oscillospirales > CAG-272 > CAKSQF01. The sequence continues at coordinate 6,926 of JAFTMF010000150.1, read as the reverse complement.
CACCTTCGAAGAAGATGCTATCCTCAAAGCAGGACAGAAAACCGGCGTCTGGTCCCCTGAACTGTCCCACGAATACCGTCTGATGGAGCATTGCAGACGAGAGGACTCTCCTTATGAGGATCTTCACTGCGATCTGACGTTGACTAAGCATAATGATCAGAAGATTTGCATCGTCCGAGGCGATCCCAAGCAAATATTAGAGCTCTGCTCCCATTATACCGACGAGAGCGGACGTCCCCGTCGCTTTACGGGGGTTCATCGTCAGCAAATTCTTACCCTTACGCAGCAGAAAATGCGGGGTGGTTATCAGCTCACCGCCATTGCTACCGCTCTCACCGAGTCCGATCGCATCGCAGATCTGGGCAAGCTGGATCGTCAGCTCACCTTTGAAGGTCTGCTGACCTTAGAACAGCCTATGCTTCCCGGCTGCGCCAAAACCGTCAGCAAGCTGAAGGATGCCGGCATCCGTGTGATCCTGTTCAGCCCTGAGGAAGGCGAGCGCTACACCTCGCTGGCAGAATCGCTGGGCATTATTGAGTCGAGCGATAAGAATTCTATCACCGCAGGCGAGCTATCCCAGCTCAGCGAAGAGGATCTGCTGAAAAATTTCAAGCAATATTCCCTCTATCAAGGACTCTCCCTATCCAAACGCCGCACCATCCTGAAGCTGTGGAAGGCAGAGGGCGAAACCATCCTCTATGTTGGCAGAGAGCTGTCCGAAATCACCATCATCCGCGATGCCGACGTGGGCGCAACCCAAGCCTTGACGCTGGCAGGCAAGGTACAGAGAAAACTGTCCTCCCCCACCGGTCAGAAGGTGTCGGTGCAATTCAATCAATCGGTGGACGGCGCCCTCAACGGCTGCGACGCCCTGCGATTTGTGGCTGACGTGGTGCTTTCTATGGTGGAAGAGGACGGCAGCGGCGGTCTGAATGCCCTTGCCGATTCCATCTGCACCGCTCGTTCCACCTTCCGAAATCTCCATCGGATGGCTTCCTATCTCACCGCATCCATCTCCGCCAAGCTGGTGATCACGCTGATAGGATTCCTCTTCGGCTGTCTGTGGCTCACCCCCGTACAGATGCTCTTCTGGGGAATGATCGTGGATCTGTTCGTGATTCTAACCCTTGCGCTGAGCAGTCCCTCTGACGAGCTGCCGCGGAAAAATGCCATTGCCGCCAGAGCGATGGCAGACAAGAAACTGGACGAGCGAAAATATCTCCTGCGCGTGATTGCTCTCTCGGGCTGCGTTGGCGTCGTACTGGCCATCAGTCAGCTGCTGATTGCTTTGCTGTCGCTCATCTGGAAGGTGAATATCACCGGACAATCCTCTTTGATTTTCCTCAGCACCCTCCCGTCGATGGCCATTCTCCTATGGGAAACCGGTCGATCGGGCGATCTGCGCCGACAGAAGATCACCGTCAGCAGAATGTTCTTCTTCGCTGCAATTGCAGTGATTGGATTTATGGTGCTCTGCTTCACCTTCCCTCTGCTGGGCACTCCCTTTGGACTGGGCGCATTTCCTATGAAGCTGCTCCCGCTGGCACTGATTCCGCCCGTACTCCTTTTCCTGATCTGCGAAGGATTGCACCGCATCCTCGGCGATCTGTAACCGATATCCAAACAAGTCCGACGACGTCGGACTTGTTTTTATTTTTAGCAAAAAAATGGGATTTCTATCCCAAAAAAGCAAAACTGATCGAATCCGGCGATGAAATTTACAGATATTGGATGTATAAGCGCAGGGGAACCGACAAGAATCTATTGACAAATCATCGAAAAAATGGTACAATGATTATATCTATGATTTGTCATTATAACGTCAATTTGACTTCCTGCACTGCAATCTCATACTGAATTACAGGTGAAAGAATGAAAAAACAAATCTTATCATTGGGACTGGCTCTGCTCTTACTGATGCAGTCGGCAACGCTGCCGCTATCCGCATCCGCCGAAAACGCAGAGTCTGCCGATCAGACGATCTCGGAAGAGAAGGACAGCTCCGCTGACAGGGAGAATGCCGAACCCAGCGAGCTGGCCGACGAGGACTATGCCCACGAAATCAGCGATGCCGGTCTGGAGCTGATCAAGGGATTCGAGGGCTATACTCGCTACGCTTATTGGGATTATAAGCAGTATTCCATCGGCTACGGCTCCTACGTAGAGTCCCCCGACGTCTATCCCGACGGCATTACCGAACGGGAAGCATCCGATCTGCTGAAAAGCAATCTGGAGGATACCGCCGTTTACCTCAACGCATTTTTGGTAAAGTATAAGATCCTTCTGAATCAGAACCAGTTTGATGCTCTGATGAGCTTTTCCTACAATCTGGGCAAATATACCTGGACCAAAGAGGATCACGCACTGCGCAATCTGATTCTCTCCCAGGATTATACTGATGAAGAGCTCACCGAGACCTTTGGTCTGTACTGCCATGCAGGCGGTAAGCGTTTGGAAGCGCTTTACAAGCGACGGATGCGGGAGGCAGCAATCTTCCTTTCCGATTACAATCTGTCCGATCCCGACGCCGATCTGTACGTAGTAAACGTGTCCGACAGTCTCGCCATCCGTGAGAAGGCTTCTACCTCTTCAACTAAGTTGGGCTCGGTCAAATCCTCTAAGATCATCCGCGTTCATCAATACTCTTCCGATGGAAAATGGGGCTTCACCAGCTACAATGGCTATTTCGGCTGGGTGAGCACCGAATATCTGGTAAGCATCAACGAGGAAGAATCGGTGACACTGGTGGATGAGAGCGGTCACGACGACTGCAAAATCCACTATCTCTTTGATGATATGACTATGACCGCCACGGTAGGCGGAGATGAATCCACCAACTCTTCCCACTATACGGGAGAATACGGCGGTGACGTTTATCTCACCAAATACGTAATCTATAACGGTCAGGTTTATACCTTGACGGGAATCTCGGACACCGCTTTCCGAAAGTGCTATACCATCCGAACCATCCATATTCCTAAAAACGTGACCGAAATCGGAGAGAATGCCTTTACCGAGAGCACTCTGCAGATCATCTACTACACCGATGGCAGTTATGCCAAAACTTATGCTCAAAATTCTCCCTTTGAGGCAATCGATGAACGATGCAAGAGCGGACACACCGCCGGTAGTTGGAAGGTGACCGTCGTTGCAGATGATACTCACGCACAGGTGGAGGAACGCACCTGCTCGGTCTGCAAGGACGTGCTGAGAAGAGAGTATATCGGCATTGAAATCGTTACGCTCCCCTACAAAACCGAATACAAGGAAGGTATCGCCTTCAAGCAGGACGGTCTGACCGTACGGGTACTCTATTCCGACGGCAGTTCTGCTATGACCAAGGACTTTACCGTTACCGGATACCGCAAAAATACGCTGGGTACTCAGACGTTGACGGTAAAATCCAGCATTTTCACCGATACCTTCACGGTAGAGGTCATCCAAAAGTCTCTGACCAAGATTACTATCACAACCACCCCCTCCAAGCTGAACTATATTGAAGGGCAAGCGTTTGTGAAAACCGGTCTGAAAGTCAAGGCACATTACGATAACAATACCACCGCCTCAATCTCCGCATCCAACTGCGAGGTGAGCGGCTACGATCCCAACAAAATCGGGACTCAAACCCTCACCGTAACCTACAACGGTAAAACTGCCACCTTTAAGGTAGAGGTTCGCGCCAAACAGCTTACCTCTATTCAGATCGTAGACTATCCCGACACGCTGGAATACTTCTGTGGTGAGGAATTTGACAGCACCGGTCTGAAAGTCAGACTCTATTACGATAACGATACCAGCGAGGTTGTGGATCATCGGTACGTAGAGGTTAAGGGTTACGACAAAACGATAGCAGGCACTCAAACCCTCACGGTGGTGTATAAGCAAATGACCCAAACCTTCCCGGTTACCGTTATCCTCAACTATTTGAAATCTGATACTTTGCGGATTTCGGATCAATATATTGCCGGCGTCCCCGAAGGCATTACAGTAGGACATTTGCGGAATTTGATCGAATCGGGCGACCGAATTGAGGTTCTGCAAAAAGGAAAAGTCCTGTCTGATACCGATCTCATCACCACCGGTCTCTCCGTTCGCCTCTTATATAACGGCGAGGAGCAGGACACTGCCATCTTAATCGTAGCAGGCGACCTGTCCCTCGACGGAATCTGCGACTTCATTGATTTTATGAAGCTTAGCGATTATCTGATGGGTAACCAAACTCTTGATGAAATGGCTATGATAGCAGGGGATTTGGATGGCGACGGCTATCTCACTCTTGCCGACTATTGCGCACTGTACCCCCTGTCGGAATTGGAATCTTTCTCCGGCAGCGTATAATTCAAAAAAATAGAGGAACGTATGAAAAAACGACGCAAACAAGCTGCGATCTTTCATCCTTCTACTTTCATCCTACCCATTCTATTAATTTTTCTGTTGCTGTTCACCGGTCTGTCGGTTTACGGTGACGATTCTCAGCCGGATGTACCGCCGATCAGCGAAGATCAGCCGGCTCCCCCTCAAAAAAACGTCTTTCTCACCGCTCCCGAGCTGATTCGTGTAGGTGATACGGTAGAGCTGACCTTCTTCTGCAATGCCGAAACAATCCGTGCCGTGCAGGGCAGTCTGGTCTACGATCCCGAGCTGCTCACCTATGTGAGCAGTGACCCCCTCCCCGATAAATGGATTATCTCCTTCTCGGAAGAGGACGGCAAGCTGAAGTATTTGGGACTATCCACCGAAAATCGCGGCGTAACCGGAAAAACGGCACTGTTTACCGCATATTTTAAGGTTAACTCGACTGTCCCTGCCGATTCTGAGATCACGATTACCGCATCGGATACCACTGCATATGACGGTCAAAACGAAGTTATGCTGGAAGGCGGCGATTTCACCTTCACAGCCCAGCGACCGCTGTCTAATGAATGTACCCTCAATTCCCTTTCCATCAAGGGCGGCAATCTCTCCCCTGCATTCTCTCCTGAGATTACCGAGTATACGGTTAATCTGCCCTACTCCTCCCATCGTGCGGATGTCGTCGCCATCGCCTGTCCCTATGGCAAGCTGAAGTATAGCAACCGAGACCTTGCCATCGGCGAGAACACTCTCACCGTTACGGTAATCTCAGAAACCGGTCTGCAAAAGGTCTATACCATCACCGTGATACGGGCAGCCGATCCCAATTACGTCCCCTCCAATGATAATCGAATTCTGAAGTTGAATTCAGAGCCTGCTTTGGTGTTACCGACCTTCTCTCCGGAGATTACCGAATACACCCTCTATATCGTGCAGGGCTACGATATCTTCCTTACCCCTACGGCTGCGCCCAAAGCGGTGGCTGACGGTCTATTTATACGAGGAATACCCGCCCCCGACTCCGATCCGAAATTCCCCACTGCAGGAACTTTTACCATCACCTGCTACGCAGAGGACGGTACCCCCCGCACCTACACCTTCCGTTCAGTCTTGGTCGCATCTCCTGAGAAACTGGAGGAGTATCAAAAGCAACAGGAAGAGCCCGATTATACGGTACTGATGACCATTTGCATTATTGTCTTCGTGATGATCGTATTGGTCTTTGTTGCCTACGTAATCGGACGTGCCCACCATCCTCACGAAAAGCATAGACGGGTGAAAAAAGAATCACCCGACACGAACCTACCGGATGAATCGGTAATCGCGGTGCCTGTAGCAGAAACACCTACGGAAGCAGAGCCTGCAGCAGAGGAGTCTACCGAAGCAGAACCAGTGGATGCTGAGCCGACCACAGAGACGCCGGAGAAAGCGGAGCCTGTAGCAGAAGTCTCGACGGAAGTAACGTCTCCGGAATCAGAGCCTCCCAAAGCAGAGACAACCACTGAGGAAAACATTCCAAAAGAGAATCCGCCCCAATCCAATTCTTCCGGAAACAAGAAAAAGAAGAAGAAAAAGAAGCACTAAATGAAAAAACTGCAAGAGAAATCTTGCAGTTTTTTCATTATATTATATAGCTTACAGCAAATCGATCAGTCGAATTGCACCTTCAGTGAGATAGGCGATATTCTCCTCCCTATAGACAGTATCCTTGGGAGTGTGAATCCGATCCATATAAAGAATCTTCCCGAATCGGGAGCATTTTAATGCCGCAACGCCCACACCGCAAGGGAAATTCATCTGATCAGAGGGATAGAACACACCTTTTGCAGTCACTTCCACAGTAAAATTGACGTTGCCGGGGAAAGCGCTCTCAATAGCAGGTGCAAATTTCTTGGCAGGCTTGCGCAGGGCAAAGAGCAAATTTGTGCCGGCTGACACACAGTCGAAGTTCACCAGCAGCCGATCCTTCATCGCCTTCTTGTGAGCCTTTGCAAAGGCGGATGAACCCACCAATCCAACCTCCTCCAGATCAAAGAAAACCAGCGCAACCGCATCTCTCTTCTCTTCGGGGAGGGTACAGAGGAGATCCACCAGCACCGTTACACCGGAGGTATTATCGTTGGCGGTATGGCGATTGGCAGGCCCTGCCATCAGCAAGTAGAGCAAGCCAAACAGCGCAAGATAGGTGGAGGGAAGCACCAGCAGATCGCAGATCTCTTCCGCCAGTCCTGCCTGCCCGGCGATGATTGGAATGCCAACGCCTACAGTCAGCACCACTGCAATCATCACAGCCGAAAGGGCCAGCTGATAAAGGAGATAGATGAAAAAGTTCTTGGGTGTGATGAAGTTGGGGACCGGCATCACGGGACAGGTATCGTAGTGTGCTGTGTACACCACCTTCGCACGGTCGGGATCGCCGATCACGATGTTCCGCGCACCCATCGAACCCTTCTCCACACGGCAAGAATAGCCTCGCTCGCTGGCGAGTTGCTGTATGTATTCAATAAAGGCTGTTTTTTGCGCCTTGGATTTGCGAACTTCAAACTTTTGGAAGATGGTTTTCGTAGTTTCGG
>JAFTMF010000149.1 GCA_017452565.1 Clostridia bacterium | reverse complement strand
TGCTTGGTAAGCCCTGCCGGAACGATGGCAACGTTGTTCACCGATTCGCCTAAGCCGGCAAATTCAGTCAAGGTGCGATCCAGCTCCGCGCCATCGTTGACGCCCTTACACCGGACAATCTGCAGATTTACGGAAATTCCTGCTATACACAGCCGCTTCAAGTGTCGGAGAGAATCGCCGGCAAATCGGTTGTGGAGCATTTTGCAACGCAGCTCGGGGTTGGTGGTATGCACCGAGATATTGATGGGGCTCATATGCATCTTGATAATGCGGTCGATGTCCCCGTCGGTGAGATTGGTCAGGGTGATATAATTACCCATCAAAAAGGATAGACGGGAATCGTCGTCCTTAAAATATAAGGTGTCCCGCATCCCGTGGGGAAGCTGATCGATAAAGCAGAAAATGCATTTGTTGCGACAGGTCTGCTTTTTATCCATCAGATAGGTTTCGAATTCCAAACCGATGTCATCGTATTCCTTTTTGAGAATCTCGATTGTAATTAGATCGGGACCTCGATGCAAAAGAAGGGAGAGGTTCCGATCCACCAGATAAAAGCGATAGTCCAGTACGTCGGAAATATTGTTTCCGTTGACCGAAATCAAAATATCGCCGGCGCAGATCCCGGCTTTGTGGGCAAGGGAACCGTATTCTACCGATTGAATGGTGACCATAAATCTCTCCTGTTAAAATTTGGTTTTTGATTGGGATAAGAAAATAAGGGCGTGTTTCACACGCCCCTATTGCTGTCGAAGTCAAGCCTCAGTCTTTACAATTTCCTTGCCGTGATATGTGCCGCAATTCTTGCAAACTCTGTGAGTCAGTACAAATTCGCCGCACTTAGGGCACTTCTGAATGCTGGGCGCAGTCAGCTTCCATACGTTCGAGCGTCTCTTGTCACGTCTTGCCTTCGAAACTTTTCTCTTCGGAACTGCCATGTTTACACCTCCAGTTAGTTACACTTTCAACATACTTTTACAGTATAGCATACAATTTTTCATTTGTAAAGTAGTTTTTGCAAAATAGCCAGCCTTGGATCAATTTCTTTTTTCGGGCAGTCGCAATCGCCTTCATTGAGATCCTTGCCGCACTTGGCGCACAGCCCCTTGCAGTCCTCTTTGCAAACGAAGGTATAGGGGAACTCCAGCATCATCGCCTCGAGGAGTGGAGAATCGAGGTCGATTTTCTGATCTTCGATCAGCAGGTAGTCGTCATTATCTTCGGTTTGGTTCTGGAGAGACTGGCGGGTAGCCAGCACCTTGTGGATGTTCAGCGTAAAGCTGCGGGAAATATCCTTCCAGCAGCGGGAGCAGTGGGTATCAAAGGGAACCTCTGCCACGGCGTCCAGCGTCTGATAGCCGGCGTGGTTGACGATCTCGCCGGTAATGCGGATGTCACCCGTAAAATGAATATCGTTGAAATCTTCGGGAGGGGGCGTGAGATAATCCAGCTTGATCTCCCGGACTTCACCCTTCAGCATAGGGCGTACATCAATCAGCATAAGAACTTCCTTTCTGCAATTTACTGACATTTTTAGGCTTCCGATCTATTATACAAGAAAAAACATCCTTTGTCAAGTACGATTTTTTAGAAAATCAGCGATTTTAAACTTTTGTGGTTGTAGAACTTGACATTTATAGTGGGGGGTGCTATAATGTAGTACGCTTTGCTTGGCGTTTGTGCTCCCAGTTTTTTCATCAATGGCAATTGGCAAATCTATCTGTTTGTGGAGGAGATATGGATTTTCTCATTAAATTAGTAGTCTGTCTGATTGCAGGCGCAGGCGCAGGACTGGGAACCGGCTTTGCGGGGATGAGTGCTGCCGCGGTGATCGGACCTATGCTCATTACTTTTCTGGATATGCCTGCCTATACCGCAGTAGGCATCGCTCTTGCCAGTGATGTTCTTGCCAGTGCGGTGAGCGCATATACCTATAAAAAGAATAAAAACATCAACATTCGCGATGGTCTTGTGATGATGCTCTGTGTCCTCATTTTTACAGTAGTCGGCAGTTTTGTGGCGAAGCTGGTTCCCAATACTACTATGGGCAGTTTTTCGGTGTTTATGACTATGATATTGGGTGTGAAATTTATAGTGAAACCCGTTATGACTACCAAAGAAGCTATGGATGCAGTCTCACCCCGAAAGCGGATTGTGCAGTCAGTTCTGACCGGCATAATGATCGGCTTCATCTGCGGATTTATCGGTGCAGGCGGCGGTATGATGATGCTTTTGATCCTTACCTCTGTACTGGGTTACGAGCTGAAATGTGCGGTAGGTACCAGCGTGTTCATCATGACCTTTACCGCCCTTACCGGAGCAGTAAGCCATTTTGCTATTGGCGGATTGCCCGATTTGACTTGTCTTGTGCTTTGTGTGATCTTCACGCTGGTCTTTGCTCGCATAGCCGCTTTGATCGCCAATCGCGCATCCACGAAAACGCTTAACCGCGCCACCGGTGTGATTTTGGTAACGCTGGGTGTGGTCATTCTGGGAGTGGAATGGATAGGCTAAGCCAATATCCATATAATGGATGATGCGGAGAGACGATGGATGAACTGTTCTATCCGATGCAGATTGCAGGCTTTGAGATCGTTGACAACAGCGACAAAGGCCGGGAAGCAAACCAAAGATATACCGTCCGCGATTACGAGGACGGTAAGATCAGCTTTTATTGCGAGACGATTGAAGTATTGTAATTCATATAGCAAATCCAAACGGCGCACAAACGTGCGCCGTTTCTTTAGTAAAGTTCTTGGGGAGAGTTTGAGAACCCCTTCTTTCAAGAAGGGATTCTCAAGAAAAACTACTACAACGCTTCTCTCAGCAATGTAAGAATCTTCTTCTCCTCCCGTGACACCTTCACCTGGGACAGCCCCAGTGCGTTTCCCACCTGTTGTTGGGAGAGCCGATGAAAGTAGCGCAGGCGAATGATCTGCTGTTGATCGGGGGAGAGGCGTTTGATTGCCTGCTCCAGCGCAATGTGATCGGTGAGACGATCCAGCGGTGCATCGGGATCGGCAATGAAATTTTCCAGCGGTGCACCGTCCTCGCCGCCCACCGTTTCGCTGAGAGAGCGCACGGGTCCGGCCGCATCCAGCGCGGTGACAATCTCTTCTGCAGTGTAACCGGTGAGCTCGCAGAGCTCGCTGACCGTAGGCTCGCGACCTTCCCGCCGCGCAAACTGCTCCCGCTCCCGCATAAGATGCACCGCTCTTGTGCGGATGGTACGGGATACTTTGATGATTCCATCATCTCTGAGATGACGTCGGATTTCACCGATGATCAGCGGTACTGCGTAGGTGGAGAACATACAACCAAAGGAAAAATCGAAGGAGCGTGCCGCACGAAGCAACCCGATAGCGCCGATCTGTACCAGATCCTCGTATTCGGTTCCGCGATCCCGGAAGCGAAGAGCAACCGATTTCACCAGTCCCATATTATTTTCCACCAGCTCTGCCAGTGCGCACTCATCTCCATCCGCTACTTGTCGAAGTAAGGTATCGTTATCTACCATATCTGCATCTGCGCATCCTTTCTGTCCGGGGATGGAATAATCACCCGTTTATGTAGACAAACTAATGGAATAGAAATGGGATGCCACGATCAGACAGCGGACTTGCCGAACTGCATTTCGAACAAAACGGTAGTACCTTTTCCCGGAGCGGATTTTACAGAAAACTTCTGAGACAGCGATTGCATAATGGGCAGTCCCATACCGCCGCGCTCTCCTTCGGGATCGGTGGTATAAAGCGGCTGCATACAACGTTCAATGTCTGCAATTCCGCATCCGGTGTCCTTGATTCGTACCTTTAATATGCCTTTGTTGGAAATGCGAACGGTGATTTGAATATTGCCGGCATCGACTCCTTTGTAAGCGTGCACGACGCAGTTGGTGACCGCTTCGGATACCACGACACGCAAATCGGAGAGCTCTTCGATGGTAGGATCCAGCCGTGCGGCAAAGGCACAGATCACCTGCCGTGCAAAGGCTTCGTTTTCCGACAGAGCAGGGATCTCCAGTTTGAATCCGTTTTGGGATCTTCTTTCTTTACTGTGAACAGTAGGGTTCATTATTTGACCTCCTTTGTATTCTGTGTCATTATCGGGATCAACTTGTCTACTCCCGCAAGGGCGAGAATTTTCACGGTTTGGGGCGTGGGATTGGATAGCTTCAGCAGACCGCCGATCTCTCGCATTCTGGTATACCGTCCCAAGATCAGTCCCAGTCCGGAGGAATCCATAAAATCTACTTCCGAGAGCTCCAATATCATTACCCGCGGACGGGTGAGAAAAATCTCCTTGTCAATGGTTTCTCGAATGAATTTGGCGCTGTGATGGTCAATGTCACCATCAATGCAAAAGTAGAGAATCTCTCCCTCTTTTTGGCAGGTTACTCCTGCAATCTCCATATTTCTGACTACCTTCCTTCTTTCTTAAACTAAACATATGCTTGTCCCCGATAGGATCGAGGTGTAAATACAGAATACCATAGCGCAGATGCAGAATTTGTCAGAATAGCAATCACAATA
>JAFTMF010000148.1 GCA_017452565.1 Clostridia bacterium | reverse complement strand
GGAGCCTGCGTGACTAAATCATAGCACATTGGCTTAAAAAATGCATACTTTTTTGTGCTCGCGCTCTCCTTCAGTCGCCTTGCGGCGACAGCTCCCTCCCGGAGGGAGCCTCGGGTTTGTGCAACTTTTCAAACATCTTCTTCTCAGGGAGGTTTGTCAGTAGCCTGACACCAACCGCAAGGGTTGGTGTCCGGAGTCAGTATAACGGGAGCATATCCTCCAATAGATCGAAGAGATGGATGGGAGACAGCCCGCCTTCGCTGATCAGATTCAGAAAGCGCAGAGCGGCGTCCCGATCGTCGGTAATATCGGCAGCATAGACTTGTGATCCGTCGGCATCTTGGATGGCGATAGAATAGCTCATTCGTGTACCGGGAAGATCGTCCGATAGGTCATCCGGTGGGCTCTCTGATGGTTCCTCGTACAGAAGATAAGTTAACGTTCCGTGCTGTTGTATTTGCAGCGTTGTCTTGGTGTTCATACAATCTGTCTCCTTGGATTGATGGTGAATCGCAGAGTGTACCGTTGTCTGTGCTTTTCACCTCTATATTCTATCATAATCGACAGAATATAGAAAGCCCTATAGGACAAGAAAATTTCGACTATGCGACTCAAATACGCGTGTAAAACACTCCGTCAAAGTATTATTTGCATATGTCGAATCCTGCGAGACGAAAAAGATGAGAAATTCTATTTTATCGCAAGAAATCACCCCGATTCACGGAGAAACTCCGTCGAATCGGGGTGTATCTGTATGCTATTTTGCGATGGACGGTCAGATGGTCAGATCTACTCTGACTACCAGCCATTCCTCGGATACTTTCGCGTATGTACCCTTGAAATGCCAGTGATATTCCAGCGCCAGCTCCACAGGGGTGTTGGGATCGGGCTTTTCGATCTCCACTACGTACTCGTACAGCTCGGTACGGGTCAGGGGAGAGCCGTTGGGCAGGTTGATCTTGGCGGTGGGGAGTTTTTTGATGGTTTCGCCGTTGACAACCAGGTAGTTATCGCTTCTGGCACCGATCCGCAGGCCGTAGCTCTGGAGATAGAACTTGAAGCGGATCTTCATAGTATTGGCTTCTGCATCAATCTCCTCGGTGACGTACTCCGCAAAAATACCCAGCGAGTCAATATTGTCGCCCTTCACCGTGCCGCTGATCTCGCTGAGACCGGGGGAGGGTGTGGGGGTATTGGGCTTGGTGGTGTCGGCAGGCTTTGTAGTACCCGGCTTGGGAGGATCAGCAGGTTGGGTGGTTGTCGTGGTATTCGGTTTGGGAGGGTCTGCGGGCTTGGTTGTGGTGGTGGGATCAGAATCCGGGGTGTTGGGTTTGGTGGTAATTGCAGGCGTAGTGGGATCTGCAGGCTTGGTTGTGGTTGTAGTAGTTGTGCCCTTTGCAGGCTCGGTGGTGATATCGACCACGGGAGTCGTGCTGCCGTCGGTGGTATCGGGAGTGGAGTCTACGCTCAGTGCAATGACCAATGCAATGCTTGCAATGAGGATAACCGTGATCAGAACCGTGAGGATGATCACCAGTTGCAGATGTGTTTTCTTCATAATGGATAATCCCTTCTATTGAAAATGGGACAGATCAGAACTCATTTTTCAGACTACGGGAGAAGAGAGATTCCAAAACGTCGTCGGGATTGGCGTTTTCGTAGAGGATTCGGTAAATACCCTGACAAATGGGCATTTCTACATTGTGCTTGCGGCAGAGATTTTCGATAGCGGCGGCAGTGTAATAGCCCTCTGCCAGCTTTTCGAACTTTTCGCCCTGCACGAAAGCTTCACCGAAGGCACGGTTGTGGCTGAACTTGGAGAATACGGTTGCCTCGTAGTCGCCCAGATGGCACAGACCGTAAGCGGAGCGCATATCGCCGCCCATTGCCTCGATCAGACGGGCAACCTCGCTGGTTGCGCGGGACATCAGCGCACCCTTCAGAGAGGAGATGCCCTTGCCGTCCAGCATACCTGCGGCGATACCGATGACGTTCTTGGCAGCGGCGCCTACCTCGTTGCCGATAAGGTCGCGGCCGTAGTAGAAACGGATGAGGTTGGAGGAGAACTCGTCTACCAGTTTCTGCTTGGTGGGAGCGTGGGAGCTGTCGATAACCATACAGTTAGGCACGCCGCGGGCGAATTCCTGGGGATGGCCGGGGCCGATCCATACTGCCACGTGGTTGTTGTCGGCCTCGTCGGCGCACATAAACTCCGAGGTGATTTCGGACAGACGGCGGCCGGTGGAGATTTCGATACCCTTCATACAAAGAATGAAGGTTTTGTTCTGAGGCTTGTGGGGGGTGATCTCGCCCATCAGAGAACGGAGCACCTGAGAGGGAATGGAAATGACGATGACGTCGGAGGCCAGTGCCTCGGTGAGATCTACCGTCAGCTTGATGGATTCGGGGTAGGTCAAAACACCGTTGGTACGGGTTGCCAGCAGCTCACGCATAGCGGGAGAGTCTGCTTTATCGTAAACGGTGAGGTTGTGTCCGATGCTGTCCAGATACCAAGCGATAAAGGAACCCCATCTTCCACAGCCGATAACAGTAATATTCATAGTTGCGATAGGCAGCTTTGCTGCCACTCCTTTCCAATCTATAGTCGTCATGCCGGAGCTTGTCCGGCGGTTTTCTGATCTGTTAGTATTATTTTAACACATTATTGTGAACGGATTATAACGAAATCAGTCGAATTTTTGAAACTTTATCCCACAATTTCTTTGATTTGATCGCAAAGCAGGCGAAGGGCTGCGGTAGCGGCACCTTCCCGTACCTCGTCCCGATTGCCGTCACGGAAATATTTCAGAACGGTGATATTTCCCAACACGTTCACGGCGATAAATACCGTTCCGGTAGGATTCTCCACGTCTCCGCCGCCGGGGCCTGCGTAGCCGGTAAGAGCGATCGCGCAGTCGGCGGCAAACAGCTCGGCTGCGCCCTTAGCCATCGCCTGGGCACATTCGGCAGAAACTACGCCGATTTCGTAGAGGATCGCGGGATCAATGTTCAAAAAGCGTCCCTTTACCGAAGTAGCGTAGGTTACGATAGCGCCGTCCAGCACCGAGGATGCTCCGGGGACGGCGGTGATGGCGGCAGAAACCAGTCCGCCGGTGCAGGATTCTGCGGTTGTGACGGTGAGCCCTCGCTCCGTAAGGAGATTTACCAATTCGGTAGCGACATTTTTCATTGGAGTGCCTCCTTTGCGATCAAGAAGTTTCAGTAGTTTTAGAACTTTTTGATCGAGATTTCTTCTGTTTCTTTCTGCTGACAGGTTTGCCTGCAGAGGGACAAAGCTCCTTCAGCGGGCATTCACTGCAGCGAGGCTTATCAGCAGAGCAGTATTCACGTCCGAAGAGGACGATCCGATGGCAGAAATCGCTTTGGGCGCGTCCTTTCAGCGATGCAAGATCGGCGGCGAGAATCCGCTCGATTTTCACGGGATTTTCTTCTCCCTCGGGGACCAGCCCCCACCGTCCCGTAAGACGGATGCAGTGGGTATCCACCACTATCGCAGGGACGCCGTAGAGATCGCCCAAGAGAAGATTGGCCACCTTCCGACCCACGCCGGGGAAGCGCAGGAGCTCCTCCATAGTGTCGGGAACTCTGCCGTCATACTCGTCCCGCAGAATCTGACATTCGGCGATGATTTCTCTGGACTTGTTGCGGAAAAGACCGCAGCTGCGGATGATTTCCTCTACCTCTTCCACGGGAGCATCTGCCAGTGCTTGGTAGGTGGGAAAGCGCTGGAATAGCACCTCGCAGACACGGTTGACCTTTTCGTCGGTGCATTGGGCAGAGAGTCTGGCCATCACCATCAGCCGCCAAGGCTCGCCGTTGTATTCCAGAGAGCAGAGGGCTTCGGGATATACCGCCTCCAGTGCGGCGGCAATTTGGAGTGCTTTATTTTTCATTTTCGGTTATTCTACGTTAAAATCGGAGAAATTTTTGTGAAAGAGGGTATAGATCGCCTTTTCCAGCGCATCCATCGGCAGACCTACCACGTTGGTGAAATCTCCCGACAGCGCTTCCACGAATCCGCCGCCCAGTCCTTGGATGGCGTAGGCGCCTGCTTTGCCCATCGGCTCGCCGCTGGCGATGTATCGGTCGATGTCCTCGTCGGTGAGGGCACGGAAGCAGACTCCGCTTTCCACCGATTCGGTATAGATGCCGTCCTTCCACAGTAGGGTGAATCCGCTGTAGACGTGGTGCAGCTCGCCCGACAAAGAGCGAAGCATTGCTTTGGCATCCGCTTCGTCGATGGGCTTGCCCAAAATCTTTCCGTCGGGGGCTTCTACCACCGTATCGGCGGCCAAAATCAGCACGTCTGCGGGGAGATCTGCCCACACGGCGGCGGTTGCCTCAGCCTTGCGGGCAGACAGTACCTTCACCAGCTCACGGGCAGGGAGGGAGGGATCGGCAGTCTCGTCTGCATCGCTGGGCAGGATGATAAAACCTGCGCCTGCTCTTTGCAACAGCTCGCTGCGACGGGGAGAGGCCGATGCCAGCACCAGTTTCGTAGGGGAGAGGGAGGGATTAGTAGTCATATCTCTGAGAGTCGTCACCTACAACTACTTCTTCGTCCTCGCTGTCCTCGTCTTCATCTTCATCCTCGTCTTCGTCATCTTCGATATGCTCGGACTTGTCGGGGTGGAGATCATATGCTTTGGAGCGCTCCTTCTTTTCGGCAGATGCGGCACGCATCAGACGGCTGAGCAGAAGGCCCAGCAGACCAAAGAGAATCAGCGCAGGGGACAGACGGATGGTGCATCCCAAGGTGAATTTGAAGAGGAGCAGATTGAACTGCAGAGGCTCCTGCAGACCGTAGAGCACCTCAAAAGAGAGCCATTTCAAAAATGCGATATCCTTTACCAGACTTGCGACAACTTCGCCAATTGCCAGACCGCCCACGAAGAAAGCGGTGTCCACTACAAAGGGCTTTAATTTTCTTTTCTTTTTCACTTTTTTCTGTTCCATTTTATGTATATCCTTTCGATAAATAAATCAGTATTATTTTATTCTCCGTACTTCTTTTTTAGTGGGGAGAGAGCGATCGTAGGAAGAGAGGGTGACCTTCACCTCTTGAGGGCCTTCTTGGGTGAAAACGTAGTGGTATCCCACGCCCACGGGAGAGAGGAGGTCCTGCTTGTCCGCCATATAGATGGGCAGGGAGTTGAGCACCAGCTCTCGTCCGCCCTCGGTGATGACCGGGAAGTTTTTCTTCATTCGGTCGGTAAGGCGGGTGGTGCCGCAGGATTTTTCAAGCAGCATCAGAGGCACTCTGCCGTAGACGATAGCCGCCTTCTTGGCGGGGATGTCTCGCATTTGCGCCAAGAGTAGCTCGGGGGAGAGGAGCAGATCGGCGAAGTCTGCGAACACCTCGGCGGCATAGCTGTTTTGCAAATTCAGCCGAAAATCGCCGTGGACGGTAAGTCCCGAACGCTTGGCAAGGGCGATCTGTCCCACGTTGCCCACCATCACGTGCTTCGCACCTGCATCTTTGGCTCGGGAGAGGGCTTTTTCCACCTTCTCCAGTTCTCCGTCGGGGATGATGGGAGGGAGCAGTACGCCGTTTGCCACCTTGCCGTCGAATTTCTCCAGCGGCAGGTAGACTACCTCCAATTTATGCTCGGCAGGGATGGTATCGGGCTTATAGAAGCGTGCGGAGGGTTTTATAACCTCTTTCGCCTTCTTGGGCAGGGGAGGAAGTGTGGGTGCGTGAGGGGTTCGCTGGGGGAGCACGATGGGGGGGAGGGGCTCGTTGCGCACCTGGGTGTGCTGTTTCAGACCTCCAGCGGCTTTAGCGGTGGCAGATTTGTCTGCCTCACTGCGCACGCCGTTCATATCGGCGGTGTTTCCCACGAAATAGCCGTCGGTAAAGCCTTGGCGGGAGAATGCCTCCTCCAGTGCTCGCATCTCGGAAGGGGTGGCAGTGCGACGCTCGTCCAACAGTCGGCGGTAGATAGAGACTACCCGATAGACGTAGTCGGGAGACTTCATCCGTCCCTCGATCTTCAGCGACGCTACGCCCATCTCGATGAGCTGGGGAATGTGCATCGCAAGGGAGAGATCTTTCAGCGAAAGAGGCGTTTTGTTATTGTACTGCATCCTGCAGGGCTGAGCGCATTCCCCTCGGTTGCCGCTTCGTCCGCCTACCAGCGAGGAGAAGAGGCACTGTCCCGATGCCGAAACGCAAAGGGCGCCGTGTACGAACACCTCGATGGGAATGGGGGAATCCTTGATCAGCTTCCGCAAATTGTCAGCAGACAGCTCACGGGCGGCTACCATCATAGAAAAGCCGTGATCTGCCAGCCAACGGGCGGCGTCGGCGTTGTGTCCCGAGCATTGGGTGGAGGCGTGGAGAGGAAAGTCGGGGGAGTTCTCTCTGCAGAGCTTTGCTAGGCCCCAATCGGCTACGATGAGGGCGTCTACGCCTACCTCGTAGGCATAGGCCACCAAATCCATTGCCGCACGCATCATACGGTCGGTGATGAGGGTGTTGACCGTGAGATAGACCCGCACGCCTGCGGCGTGGGCGTCCTCGACTGCCTGCTTCAGCGCAGGACGGTCGAAGTTTTTAGCAAATGCCCGTGCGCCGAATTGGGTGGAGCCCAGATAAACGGCATCCGCTCCCGCACGGAGGGCAGCGGCAAGGGCTTCCGGACTTCCTGCCGGCGCAAGTAGCTCGGGAAGGGGAGAGTCAGCGGAAATTTTTGTAATTTTTTCTTGCATCTTTTCTTGCATTGTCTTGCAAATCCTATCAGATCTATGGTATAATAAGCGAAGATGATTCATCTCGCCGAGATTAGCGCAAATTGCTCCACTATTAGTATAGCATAGATCGGCTCAGAATGAAATAGCCAAATTGTAAAAATACCGAGATTTTTTATGAAAAACATTCCTGCTGTCATCCATCTGAGGCGGTTTTTGCAGGCGATCGCACTCTCCCTTGCTCTGCTCTTGCTCAGCGGATGCGAGACTGCCGACGGCTTTGCTTCCACTGCCACGTCCCCGTCCCTGTCCACACCGATGGTGACCACCACCGTGACGACAACGGACGAAACGAGCCCTTCTACTACCGAGGAAATCACCACCGCGCCTGTCACCGATCCTGCACCGATTCCGGAAGTCGGGTATTATCGGTGGAATCCCTACGTCTTTGATCGGCTGAGCGGGGAGTATGCGGAGGATGCCCGGCTTTTGGCCGATGCGATCCTCTCCCGTGCCGACGGAGCGACGCTCTCTACTGCCGAGCGTGCACAGACCGTGGTAGACAACATCGCCTTCGAGTTTCCTCCTGCCGCGCTGGCTGATTTTGCCGTCACCGGCGAAACGGTGCGGATCAGCTATCTCCAATCTGCCGACGAGCATCAGCGACAGATTGCCGCCTTTGAAACGGCGGTGAACCGTGGGCTGGCGACGGTTTCCGAAGAAGACGACGAGGTGCGTCGGGCGGTATTGCTGTACGATTACGTGGTGAAAAACGTGGTCTATTTCTCCACCGATTACACCGACAAGGAAATCACCTCTTTCTCTGCCTTGGTGGCGGGAAAGACCATCTGCTACGGCTTTGCCGATGCCTTCGGTTATCTCCTGCGGCAAACGGGGATCGAAGCCCATCTCTGGCGGGGGGGTACCTACACCTTCACGGGCTTTTCCGATCACGGCTGGTGCTACGCCAAGATTGACGGCAAGTATTACCACTTCGATCCTACCTGGGATCACAGCAATTACAAATCCACCAAGGTGAACAGCTTCATTTACTTCGGTTTGTCGGACAAAAAGCGGTTTTCTTCCCTTTCCAAAGTGTGCACCAGCGGATTCGGTGCGCTGGAGGAGCCTTGCGACGTGACGAGGGCGGACGAGCGGCTGGAGTTTGTGGTGCAGTAGATCTTGCTGTAGATTCGTCTGAATCGTTTCACGGACAGTCCGGAGGCCTGTCCCTACAAATGTACCTGCAATCTTTGAAATAATATAACGTAAAGGAGCGGCGGAAACCGCCGAATAGAACTATGAAAGAATTGATTCTCTGTAAATACGGCGAAGTGATCCTGAAAGGTCTGAACAAGGCTCACTTCGAACATATTCTGATGGCGGAGGTGCGCCGCCGTCTGGAAGGGCTGGGCACCTACACCACTTGGTGGTGCCAGTCCACTATTTACATCGAGCCCGAAACCGACGACTCTGATCTGGACGAGGCTTACCGCCGAATGAAGCTGGTCTTCGGCTTTGCTACCGTTACTCGTGCCATCGCGGTGGACAAGACCCCCGAGGCGATCTTGGAAGCGGCCAAGAACGATCTGCCTGATCGTCTGTACGGCATTCGCTCCTTCAAGGTGGAGGGCAAGCGCTCGGACAAGCGATTCCCGATGTCCTCTCCCCAGCTGGCTGCAGAGGTGGGCGGTGCGATTTTGACTGCGATGCCTCATCTGAAGGTGGATCTCCACAAGCCCGATGCGGTTGTGCGGGTGGAAATCCGTGAAAAGTACGCCTTCCTCCACGCCGGCGCCGAAAAGGGTGCAGGCGGACTTCCTGCAGGTGGTTCCGGCCGTGCGCTGCTTCTTCTGTCGGGCGGTATCGATTCCCCCGTTGCCGGCTATATGATCGCCAAGCGCGGTGCTGTGATCGAGGCAATTCACTTTGATTCCTTCCCCTACACTTCCGATTTGGCCAGAGAAAAGGTAATGGATCTGGGTAGAAAGCTCTGCGCTTACACCGGACGTCTGAAGGTGAACGTGATCTCCCTGACTAAGATTCAGGAGCAACTACGCCGCACCGTAAACGAGGAATACTTCACCCTCCTTCTGCGCCGCTCTATGATGCGTCTGTCAGAGCGGATGGCAAAGGCTCGCTTCTGCGATGCCCTCATCACCGGCGAATCGTTGGGTCAGGTTGCCTCCCAGACCATGCAGGCGCTGGGCGTTACCGATTGTGCCGTGCATATGCCCATCTTCCGCCCTTGTATCGGTATGGATAAGGAGGAGATCGTCCAGATCGCCCGCCGCATCGACACCTTCGAGACCTCTATCCTCCCCTACGAGGATTGCTGTACCGTCTTCACTCCCAAGCACCCCAAGACCCGTCCCGAGCTGGAAAAGGTGCTCATCGAGGAAGCCAAAGCCGACCTCGCCTCTCTGGAGGACGAAGCCTTCGCCGCTGCAGAGCAGGTCACTCTCCACGGCTACGCTGAGGAGTAACGGCCTCCGGCAGGTCGCTTTCTTGAGAAGACTTGTAATTCAGCAAAGCTGAATTACGTGGAGTTTGCCTTCGGCAAACTCTGATCGACGCAAAGAACTTCTGAAAAGCCCCGCAAATACTTGCGGGGCGGGATATACCAATCGCTCCGAACATTGGATTAGTGTAATCCGTTGTTCGGAGCGGTTTGTTTTGTGTGTCGGGCAAGTATTTGCCCGACTTTATAAAAGTTTTTGGGGGATTCCCAAGGACCCTTTTTTCAAAAAGGGTCCTTGGGCCGCCGGAGGCATCGTCATTCCCCGAAAATCAGCTTGCGGTCGAAGCGGATCATACCCACGCAGTAGGGAAGCATCAGGGCGGAGCCGTTGTCCCGGACGTGGGGTTCTGCGCTTTGGAGGAAGATTTCCTCGATTTCATCGCAGGAAGCGGCGTTGAGGGCGGAGAGCATAATGCCCGAGCCTTCCAGCGAGTTCATATGAATGGGGCAAGCCAGGATGGGGAGCGTCGATTGATCCACCAAATGGGGATAGTCGGCGTCCTCGGCGTTGTATTTAGGCAGGGGAAGGATGCCTATCTTCTGCTGCGTCTGCGCAAAAGAGGCGAAATCGCCCAGTTCTCCGATATAGAAGAGGGACTCGCCCTTTAAAAAGGCATCTTTGGCGGTGCCTTTTTCGGGGGTGTAGCGGCATTCTTCGAATTTTGCCAGCAGTGCGGCGTGGGCTTCGCTCTCCGGTAACGCTTTGCCTTCATCGGAGGCGGAGTTGATGCCCGCCAGCGCAAAGAGGAAGTCGGCAGCATTGCCGTCGAAGGTCAGCATTCCTTCGGAGGCGGCATCCAGCAGAGAGGCAAGATCGAACGTGCCGTCTATGACTTGGGAATAGAAGTTGGGTGTACCCATTGCGGCGGCTTGCTCGATGTCGTAATAGACGGCGTAGCCCTTGGTAGGCTGGCGCAGAGCGTCACCCCAGATGCCGTAGGTGCCCGACCAACCGCTGTTCAGCTCGGTCACCGCCTCTTGGCGGATACAAGCAGACTCCAACTCCAAGAAGGGGATATTGTCCAGCGCCTGCAGGTACTTTTTCTCCTTCAACTGTTGGAACAGCGAGGGGGAGACTACCAGCAAATCGGCGTAATACTCGCCCATTTTATCGGCTTTTGCCAGATCGGCGAGGATTTCTTCGGCAGTTTTGGAGATGCAAGCCAGCTCTACGTTATATTTTTGGCTGATCAGACGGTTGCGACGATCGGCGTAGACCTCGGTAAGTTCATCTGCAGATGGGAAAATGGCGTTTTCCAGCCCCTCCTCCTGAATGACTAAGAATATACCGCCGCCGAAATCCCGATCGGCCAAAAGGGTCAGCTGATATTCGGGGGTGTAGGTATTGTCCTTCTCGGGAGTGCCGGGAACAAAATAGTGGGGAGTGGTCAGGGCAGGGATGCTGCCTGCGGGCTTGGCACTCTGCAGAGGGTCGGTATTAGGTGCTTCGTTAAGGATGGAAGCGGTGCATCCGCTAAGCAAGGCGGCCGTTGCGGAGACAGCCAGCATAAGCGAAAGCGATTTTAGAGATGAAAAAGACAGTTTTTTCAAGGAAATTCCTCTTTTCAAAGGGATTTATGTGGGATGCAATCAAGAGTAGGAGTGTACGCTGCCGGTATTGAAGACGTTGGCGAACAGGAAGGTGAAGATGATGCCCACGAATCCGATCAGCGCAAAAATGCGGGCGTATTTCTTCAGCTTGGCATTTCTGCGGAAGTGGAGATAGAGCATATACAAGCTCCAAGTCACCAGCGAGAAGTTTTCTTTGGTGTCCCAAGACCAGAAATGCCCCCAAATTTCGTTAGCCCAGATGGAGCCGAAGAACATACCCATTGTCATAAAGGGGAACACGATGGTGATGCAATCGTAAATGCCGTTTTCGTAGCGCTTCAGGTCATCGCCCTTTTTGAAATAGGAGAGAACGGCGATGATAAATGCAACCGCACCCATACAGTAGGAGATCATATACACCAGCACGTGGGGGATGAAGAAGGGGGACTGCAGAGCGGGAGCGAATTCCCACACCGAGGTGGCGTCCATAAAGCAGAGACCAGTCATTACGAATCCTGCCGCAAACATAAAGTAGGGAGCCATCCATCCGCCGCCGCGGGCGTAGCGCATCAGCAGCCAAATAGGCAGAAAGCACATTCCGAGGAAGGTCAGCACCTGATACATACTGACGAAGGGAACGTAGCCGTTGAGCAGGTAGTTGTTCACCACCAGTGCCGTATTCAGAGCAAATCCGATGCCCCACAGGATGCGGGAGAGGATTACCGGGCATTTTTTCTTCCAAAGCTCGGTGGTAAGTGCGCCGTAGTAGAAGATTGCCGCAAAGAGTGCGATGAGTTTCAGTAAAGTAGGGCTCATTTTTTACCTCCTTTATTCTTGCTCTTTTTGGAGGATTTTCCGCCGGAAGAGGTGGACGGTTTCGATGCGGGGGAGGCATCGGGGGAGGGGTTGGAGGAGGGGGCGGATGCAGAAACGGGGGAGTCGGAGTCCCCTGCGGGGGAGGCTTTTCTGCCCCGTACCAAACACATCAGAACGGCGCCCAAGATCACCGTGATCATACCCAAGAGGGTGACGTACTCTCCGGGATCGTGCTTGATCAGCAGGATCAGAGCAAGCGGCTGGACGTACACCAGCGCACCATCGCCCATATTCAGAGCGTAGCCGGTAATTTTGCCTTCCAGTGCTGCAATCTGCTCCTCGGAAGCAAGGGAGAACCCGTTGGCTTTGGCATTGTAGAGCATATAGGACACGCCTGCGCTCTCATTGCCGCATTTTGCGGTGATTTCTGCCAGCAGAGTGCTGCCGCCCTCGGTGGAGGTGATGGTGTGAGCGGGTTTTACCTCTCTGGCCATCACGTAGACTGCCAGATTGCCCTCGCCGTTCTCACGGATGCCTGCGAACACCTCGCCGTAGGTGGCAATGGGATTGGGCGTCGTCTCGGCAACGCTTTCGTCATAGAGCCAAGTGACCACGCCTCGGTCGATGGTGTAATAGTAGTAGGAGACTCTCGCCTCGGGATAGGTAGTCTCCACGTGGGAGAGAATCTGATTGCCGGTTGCGGTGAGCGTTTCCTTGAACGCACCGTCCTTGCGCAGGATGTAAACGGTGGACAGCCCGTCCTCTACCGTCACGTAGCTCCAAAGAGAGCCGGTGAGCAGTGCCACCTGATCCTTGGTGAGGGGGGTGAAGTAGCTGTTTTGCTCGTCATAGAGGAGATAACTGTAGCGAGTGCCTGCGATATCATCGTAGATCTGATTCAGCAGCTGAGTGCCCGAGCCCTCACCGCCGGCAGTATAAGCCGCATAGAAGGAATCCTCGGTGAGTCCGTACTGCCCCGAGAGAGTTTTCAGACCGTCGTTGTAGTCCATCAGATAAATCTTCCAGCCGTTTCTCCGCAGAGTGCGGTTGACCTCCAGATAATCCTTTTCCACCGCCAGCGTGGTGGGATCGGTGAAGGCAACGTCGGCACGGTAGTATTTATCGGCTCCAGATTCGTACTTTTCGATGGCAAAATCGGTGACTTTGAAGGCGAAGCCCAGATCAATGGTCTCGCCGTCCTCGTTTTTGATGTTATCGTAGTAAGCGCCCGACTCGGACACGGGAACCTGTACGGTCATATCGTTGCCGGCCAGCTCAAATGCGGCAAGTCCTGCCAGTATGAGCAAAAGTCCGATGTGCATACAGTAAAAGCCTACCTTGTAAGGGGTGAATGCAGGCTGATAGATTGCAAGGCAGATGATCTGCAGTACCGCAAAGACGATGAACACCAGCGCGGTCAGTCCGCCGGTGAGGATGCTGATGTCTCCCGTGGCGGCGGCAACGATGGATGCGATTGCCAAAATCACGGTGAGTACTAACAGCGTCAGGTAGGTGACGAAATGTAGTTTTTGAATGGATTTCATAGATTTCCTTTCTGTTTTTGCATATATTTTGCAAAATTAAATTGAGTACAATCTATTATATACTGCACGGAAGAATTTGTCAATAGCTTTGTAGCGCAACGAGGAAAAATTCTTACCTATCATACATTATAACAGATTGCACGAGAAAATCAAGATTCGGAGAGAGGAACAAATGTAAATATTTTTGATGGAACGACAAAAATAGCACCGACGCAATGAATAATCTAAAAGAATCCGAGAAAAGTCTATTGTATTTTGCCATTTGCTATGATAAAATGAGGAAAAACAGATACAGAAAGGATCACTGCTATGAATCCGATCAACAGAATTCCCGATTCCATCCGCATCCACTCCGACTGTCCCGAGGGAGCCAAAGACGATGCTGCTCTCCGTTTTGTCGAGGTAGACGGTGGCCTTATGGTATATCTCACCGCAACCGTATCGAACCCCCGCACGATCACTCTGCGCTGGAAGAATTCCATCAGCCGCCCCGTAAAGGTGCTGGGCGATGCTTGGGAGCGCGGCTACGGCACCTTTGGCTGGAACAGCCTGTGTGCCGAGCGCTGGATGCCTTGGTACTTCCTTCTTTGTGAGGAGCATCTTGAAGGTGCTCCAACCACCGTTTCCGGCTACGGCGTGATGGTGCAGCCCTCCGCTATGGCAAGCTGGGAGTGCGATACTGAGGGGATCACCCTTTGTCTGGATGTGCGCTGCGGAGGTGTTGGCGTAGAACTTTGCGGCCGTGAGCTGGAGGTTTGCACCGTGGTCAGCCGCCGCTACGAGAACACCCACAGCTATCCTGCGGCAAGGGAGTTTTGCAAGGTGATGTCTCCAAAGCCCCTTCTCCCCGAAAAGCCGGTCTACGGCGGCAACAACTGGTACTACGCCTACGGTGATTCCTCCTACGAGGAGATCGTCTCCGACTGCTCTCTGCAGGCAAAATTGTCCGAAGGGCTTATAAATCGCCCCTTTATGGTCATCGACGATGGCTGGCAGCCAAATTCCTGTGCCGGTCCTTGGGTGCCCAACGAAAAATACGGCGATATGAAGAAGGTTGCCGACGCCTTCAAGGCGATGGACGTCCGTCCCGGTATCTGGGTGCGTTTCCTTCGTGACGAGCGCCCCGAGATTCCTACCGAATGGCGTCTGAACAAGCGCAATCTGGCCGCAGACGATCCTCAGCTCCTAAGAGAGGGATTCCTCGATCCTTCCCATCCCGAGGTGGCGAAGTTCATTGCCGCCGACGTGGAGAAGATTGTGCACGAGTGGGGCTACGAGCTGATCAAGCACGATTTCTCTATGATTGATATGTTCGGCGCGTGGGGAAAGGATCGCAATCGCTTTATTACGGGCGACGGTTGGTCTTTCTATAATAAAAAGAAGACTTCCGCCGAGATTGTGAAGGATTTCTACCAAAATATCCTCGATGCTACCGACGGCAAGTGTCTGATTCTGGGCTGTAACTGTATCGGTCATCTGCTGGCAGGACTTGCACACCTCAACCGCACCGGCGACGATACCAGCGGTTACGATTGGTCCCGCACCCGTCAGATGGGCGTGAACACACTGGCATTCCGGATGTGTCAGCATAACGCCTTCTTTGCCGCCGATGCAGACTGTGTAGGATTTTTGCCCGGCAGAATCGACTGGCGTCTCAACCGTCAGTGGGCGACTCTCGCCGCCTCTTCCGCAACGCCCCTCTTCATCTCCAGTGCCGCCGACACCCTCACCGACGAGCAGGTGGGCGTGATGAAGGAGCTCTACGCTCGTGCCTCTAAAGCTGAGGACGAGTTGATTCCGCTGGATTGGGAGTACACCACTGCACCCAGACGGTATCTGCTCAATGGGGAAGTAGTGGAGTTCAATTGGTTTGAGGAATAATCAGAAGGAATCCCGACCGTTTGGTCGGGGTTCTTTTTGCGTGAGAGGGTCGAATTTAGTTTGTAGGGACCGGCGTCCTCGACGGTCCGTAAAAAAACGTATCTAATGTTATAAAATGACTACGTTCATACGGAATATAGGTTGTCATAAGCAAAGCAAAATTTCTTACTTCTCGAACCGTCGGGGACGCCGGTCCCTAGAGGGGGTG
>JAFTMF010000147.1 GCA_017452565.1 Clostridia bacterium | reverse complement strand
GCCGCCATCTGATCCAGCGGAATCCAGCCGGCGTAGAGCAGCAGGTCCTTGGTGACGGTGGTCTTGCGGGAGGCGGCACGGGAGGTGTCGTGGGCTTCCGCTGCTTGGGGATCGGTGTACCATCCGGTGAAGAGGTAGCCGTCCTTTTGGAGGGTGTAGTCCTTCAGATCAATGACTTGGTTCAGCTCCACGGTGAAGAGATCTACCGTCTGACCGTCCAGCGTATTCACGAAGGTGGCGGTGAAGGAGCGGAATTGGCATTGATATTTGGTGAGATCGGAGGGAATTTCGTCGGCGTAGATCCATTCACCCCAGCCGTTTCCTTCGGGCAGACGGTAGCGGATGGAGTAGTCCACCGCCTCAATACCGAAGGGAAGGGAGCTCAGGGGTGCGCCTTCCTCGGTAGCAGACCAGTTGGTGCCGGTAGGCATAGTGATAACCGTGACCCGACAGGTGGCGGTGATGCCGTTTTCGGTAGTAGCCTTGATGACGGCAGTTCCCGAGCCCACTGCATTGATGGTGCCGTCGGAGATGGTGGCGGTATAGCGATCGGTAGTGGTCCAAGTGACGGTTTTCTGAGTGGTGTCTTCAGGCAGGAGGACGTAGCTGAGGGTGTAGGTATCGCCAACCAGAAGAGTGATACTGCTCAGCTCCAAGGTCAGCGACGTGGGAACGATCACTTTTTCTTTTACCGTGATGGTAAAGCTGTCGCTGAAGCTACCGTAGGTGACCTTGACGGTATAAGTGCCCGCCTCTTCCATATTATAGCCCGAACAGGTGTAGCCTGCGATATCGAAGGCGGTACCGTCGGTAAACTTGGCGTCCACCGTCATACCGGCGGTGGAGAACTGGTCGCCCACCGTGTAGTTGACTTTGTCGGGGAGAGAGGTGATTTGAATCGAAGCTACCTTGGCGCTTTGATAAACGGTGTAGTCCAGCCGTACCCAGCCGGATTTGCCATCGTAGGTGGTATAGCCCCAATGATAGGTGCCGACCTTCTGAATGGCGGTGATTTGGAGAATGGTACCGTTGGGGATGAGGGTCAGACGCTCGGAATCGGTGGTTGCCTCTGCACGGAGGTTCAGACCGCCGTCTGCCGCCACACGGTAAGAACCGGTCTGATAGCTTTCCTCTGTGGGGGGGATTTCGGGAGGCGTGTAGTCCCGAGGCATATTATAGTAGAGGAGTTCTCGGGAACGCGCGTAGCGGTAGAAGCTATCCCAAGTCCACTGACGGGTGTAGATTTTGCAGTCTTTATCGCTGGTATTGCATTCGTAGGTAACGAAGCCGGTGGCGGTGACCGAGATTACGAACAGAGAGTGTCCTGCGCCGGTGCGGATATGTCCGCCGGGGCCTACCTCGGTGAAGGTGTTTTTTACCGTGTTGGCAGTCCAGCTGCCGGCGGCCAGTTTCTTGCCGAAGGCATTGTAGAAATCGGTGCTGTTGCCGTAATCGTGAACGCCGAACAGACGCCATTGGCAGAAACGGGCAAAGCCCATACACTGCACGCCTCGCAGGTCGATCTGCGGATTGGATTTGTTTGGCCAGTAGCGGATGCAGTTTTCGCCCTTTTTAGTATTGGTTACACAGCCGCCCACCACGTGGCAGGTACAAGCCTCACCATTCTGGGAGAAATAGGATCCAACCGGATAATCCTCGAAGGGGAGCGTCCAGCCGTTGATGACGATGTTATCGGCATCGGTGGTTTCCGATTCGCTGCCCTCGCCTGCTTCGTAATCGTATAGCGTCAGCGTGTCGGTGGAAATGGTGTACTGATATGTAATGAAGGTATCGTTGCGATCCGAGAGCAGGTAGCCCGGGGTGGTATCCTCGTCCTGATAGTGAGGATTGGGGAGGAACAGCAGAATAGTGTCCTCCTCCCGCAGCTCAAAGTCGCAGACGGCGGCAAGGGAGCTGCCATCGGGAGCGGTGCGGGCAGACAGATCAATCAGCAGATCGTCGTTTCGATAGGGCTTGTCCTCGCAGAGATAGTAGACCGCCTCGCCACAGATGGCAAAGGTGGTGATTTCGCCGGTCTGTCGGGTGTATTCCGAGGTAGAGCCGGTGGCAAGGTTGTAGGTAGACAGCACGCTGCCCGATGCATACCAAAGGGTTTCGCCCTCGATACAGATTTGGGATGCGTCCAGCGGCGCAATGTGAGTGGAGTGATCGGAATAACTGGCCCATAGCGCACCATCGCTATCCAGATAATAGATCATATCGCCCTTATCTACCGCACGGGCGGAGGTGAGGGGCTGTGTAGTCTGAGGCGGTGTGACGGGGGTGTCGGTTACTGTAGGCGGTGTATTGGTGGATCCCTGCTTGGTGCAGGAGACCAGTCCGGTTACCGTGGGGAAGAGCATAGCAGCAGATAAGATTGCTGCTAACCATTTTCGTTTCATAAAAATAGATCTCCGAGTCATATATATTATATAATGAGGAAAAGAAATTGCAAAGTCACAGTTTGCGGAAAAAGAGCAAACTTTCCTATTTATAGTATATCATCATTGGAAGAAGATTGCAACAGATCCAATTGTTAATTTTTCAAAATCTTAGCGGTAATTGTTGGAAATTCTGCTTTGGTGAGTTCATATTTTGTTTACAAAATATCTTTTGCAAACCTATTGACAAACGGCAAATCTATGTTATAATTATGATAACAGTAATCATTCCTAAAAATCAACTTCAACCGGAATGAAATCAATGAATGAAGAGGTATTTATTATGGCAAAATACGTATGTCCCGTTTGCGGTTATGTTTATGAAGGCGACAATCCCCCTGCAAAGTGCCCCATTTGCGGCAAGGATATGGTAAAGGAAGAGTCCGGCGAAAAGACTTGGGCTGCTGAGCATATCGTTGGCGTAGCACAGGGTGCTCCCGAAGATATTATGGAAGATCTCCGCGCCAACTTCAACGGCGAGTGCATGGAGGTTGGTATGTACCTGGCAATGGCAAGAGTTGCTCATCGCGAGGGCTACCCCGAAATCGGTCTGTACTGGGAAAAGGCAGCTTGGGAAGAAGCAGAGCACGCAGCTAAGTTCGCAGAACTGCTGGGCGAAGTAGTTTCCGCTTCCACCGAGGAGAACCTGAAGGTTCGCGTAGACGCTGAGAACGGCGCTACCGCAGGCAAGACCGATCTGGCAAAGCGCGCAAAGGCACTGAACCTGGATGCGATCCACGACACCGTTCACGAGATGGCTCGCGACGAAGCTCGCCACGGCAAGGCATTCGAAGGTCTGCTGAACCGCTACTTCAAGAAATAATTGAAATAAATAGCACGGTACGGTTACATTTCGCAAAACCAGCGAGGTGTAACCGTATTGGTGGTGCAATGAAATGACAACGACAAGGAGAAAGGTTATGACCAAGCGACTCTTCGCCCTGCTGGCAGTGGTGTGCATCCTCTGCGGTATGCTCTGCGCTTGCCAGCCCAAAAAGGAAATTACCTCCGAAGAGGCAGTGCAGATTGTGATGAACGATCTGGGCGACAAGGCCGAAAATGCCGGTGAACCTCACGTCCACAACGGAACCTTTGAAAACGTGGCCTGCTATGACATCTACGTTACCGTAGACGGTCTGCCCTTCGTGTACGTGATCTCTACCGAAGGTGAGATCCTTCACAAAGGATTTGGCAATCACAGCCACTGAGGCACCAACAGCCCCCATTCCGTCGCAACTATGTAATGCGACTGCGCATAGCGACTATTTTATCAAAACGAGGAACGAATATGAATCCGAAAGCATTATATAATCTCACCTACGGTGTGTACCTGCTGTCCGCACAGCAAAACGGCCGCGATAACGCCTCTATCATCAACACGGCAGTGCAGGTTGCCAACAATCCCACCCGTGTGTCTATTGCAGTCATCAAGGGCACTTACACCCACGATATGATTGCGGCAACCGGACGTTGCAATCTGTCCGCCATTACCACCGATGCACCCTTCTCTCTGTTCCAGCACTTTGGAATGCAGTCGGGCAGAGATACCGATAAATTTGCCACTTTCACCGACGTGGCAAGAAGCGAGAACGGTCTTTACTACCTCACTAAGTGGGCAAGCTCCTTCCTGTCCCTGACCGTGACCGAGTCCCACGATCTGGGAAGCCACACTCTCTTCATCGGAGAGGTGGTAGACGGCGAGGTGCTGGCATCTGCCAATAACTGCACCTACGGTTACTATCAGACGGTGATCAAGGCATCCGCCCCCAAGCCTGCCACCACCAAGACCGGCTGGCGCTGCAAGGTTTGCGGCTATATTCACGAGGGAGAGGAACTCCCTGCCGACTTTATCTGCCCTCTGTGCAAGCACGGTGTGGAAGATTTCGAAAAAATCGGCGGCGAGGCAGCTCCTGCAGTGGCGGCATCCGCTACCCCTGTTTCTGCTCCTGCTACCGGAAGTAAGAAGTACGTTTGCGCCGTTTGCGGCTACGTTCACGAGGGTGAGTCTGCGCCCGACGTGTGCCCCATCTGCAAGGCACCTGCCGATAAGTTCAATTTGCAGTCTGCCGACCGCACTTGGGCGGCTGAGCACGTGGTAGGCGTTGCCAAGGGCACGCCCGAGGACATTATCGCCGATCTGCGTGCCAACTTCAATGCCGAGTGTATGGAAGTGGGTATGTATCTGGCAATGGCAAGAGTAGCACACCGCGAGGGCTATCCCGAAATCGGAAAGTATTTCGAAAAAGCCGCTTGGGAAGAGGCGGAGCACGCCGCAAAGTTTGCCGAACTGCTGGGCGACGTAGTCTCCACCTCCACCGAGGAAAACCTTCGAGTGAGAGTAGAGGCCGAATACGGTGCTACCGCCGGCAAGTTTGACCTTGCTAAGCGTGCAAAGGCACTGAATCTGGACGCTATCCACGATACCGTCCACGAAATGGGCAGAGACGAAGCCCGTCACGGCAAAGCCTTCGAGGGAATGCTGAAGAGACGGTTCAAGTAAGGTGATTCTCCCGTTTTCAAGTACTTTATAAAAACAAAAAAACGCCTGCGGGCGTTTTTTTGTTTGTTTTTTGGGCATATACTATGAGTATCACGATCCAAGGAGGGATACTCTATGCCGCAATACGTGGTTGTGCAAGTCACACTGAAAGAAAAATTCATCGGTACCGGGTCGAAAAATCTCAGCGAGCTGGAAAACGTTATCAATACCCAAGCCGCAAAAGGCTATCGGCTCCATACCATCACCGCATCCTCTGCCCACAGCACCGGATTCGGCGGCGGCGACCGCATTCAGGCAACGATGGTATTTGAGAAGGTATAATCAAAATAGGAGCGCGTATGCGCTCCTATTTTTTTAGGAATAGTCTGCCAAAATGCACGATCCGATGAAATAGCCGAATCGTTTTCTGCCTTCTGCGGTGTGGTGGGTGCCGTCGATAAGATACTGTTTGGCATTGCTTTGATCCACGCCCAGACCGTAGTATCCGTCAATCACCGGCAGCTGATATTCGCCCGCCACCGCTCGGATTGCCTCCACGAACTGGATCAGCGTGTTCTGATGGGCGTTGTAATAGTCCTCCGGCAGGATGATAGTACCGTCCTCGGCGGTGAAGTAGCGGTATACGGGAAGGGAAACGTAAATCCGGATCTGCGGATAGGCAGTTTGAATGGTCTCGATGCTGTGGCGCAATGCGCCGGTGAGAGTGGCGGTGTCCTTGGGATTGGATTCGGATTCAATGGGAATGCCGCCGGTGAAATCATTGGTGCCGTAATGGATGACGATGATGTCAACAGCCTCAAAGTCGATGCTCTTTAGCAGCTTCAACTGCTGGGGGAAATAGTCCGAGCCTTGGGAGGCGGCAGCCTCTTGAGCAGTCCAATCGTTGCGGGCGATGGCATCGGCAAGGGCACTCATACCAAACTCGTTGTATCCCGTATAAGGGTGGTGGGACATTCTGCAACCGCCGAATCCCACGTTGTAAACGGTGCCGCCGGTGCGCTTCGCAAGATAGGACGGGGTGGAGGTGTGGTCGCGGTTCATCCCGAACAAGCTGTCCCCGAAGCAGACGATGGTTTTGCCGGTAAGAGGGAGGGGATTCGCTTCCTCAGCGGTGTCGGGCGGTTCCGGTTTGGGATCGGTGGAGGGGGCGGTTGTAGTGACAGTGGTGCGAATCGGAGGGCTGGTTGTGATAGGGGAATGGAAAGAGGTCAGATCGGTGTCCACCTGTCGGGCAGGTTGGATGATTTGGATAACGGAATACAGCAGAACCACCAGATTCAGCACGGCAAGCAGATACAGCCATCCTCTGCGATTGCGGGATTTGGGCGGTGTCGGAATTGGCTCTTGACCTTGCTCCGGTTGCTGACCGCTTTCTTGCAACGGTTCTTGATTTTGTTCTTGCTCTTGCATAAATCAGTCTCCTGTGTCAACAATTCGCTTGGATTGCACTCGGGTGCAATTGAAATTGGGGAAATAACGCCGAATAGGCGCAGAGAGGGCTCAATACCCCAGCACTTCGTCCACCAGCACTACTTCAAACTTTCCGCCCAAGGGTGCATCCCACAGCACCGACAGGGATCGGCAGATGCGATCGGAAGAGTTGCAATCGTAACAGCGGTCTGCCTTCACGGCACAGGGCGTTTTCTTGCCCAGCCGCTGTGCATTCAGGGGGGCGGCAATGTTGCGGGCGCGATGGAGTGCGCTCTCGTAATCGGGAGCGATTTTGTTGACGCCTGCTACCAAATACACCTTTTCGTGACCGTAGAGAATAGCAGCTACCCGATTGCAAGTAGCGTCGATATTGATAATCTCCCCCGTCTCGGCAATTCCATTCACCGAGGAGAGATAAATCTGCGTATCGTTGGCCTCAGCACGGAGGTCGGCTACCGTTTTGCCCTCGGGAATACGCCAATGCCAGCGCACGTCGTTGTGCTTTTCCAGCTTTTCGTAAAGACCCATCTGATCTAAGGTTACAGAGCCGCCCAAGCCCACGGTTTTACCGTCGATGGCAGCGTCCAGATAGGCTGCCGCCTCGGCAGCGGTGGAAAAGCAGGAGACTTGAAATCCTCTGCGGGTGAGATTTTCGGTAATTTGGGTGAAATCCATATGCTTCCTCCGAACTGTGTTGGTTTTCTTTATTACGTTTATTATAACGGGAATCCGCTCATTTGTCAATCCCAACCGTGGGAAAGCGGATTTTTTTCGAAAACTGCTTGACATTTGCAAAATATGGGTAATAATAGAATCAGAAGCATTTAGATAGGAGTTTGCTATGATTTATACCGTAACTTTTAATCCATCCATCGATTATATCCTCCGTACCCCTCCGCTGGAGATGGGCGAGGTGAACCGCTCCGTTGGCGAGGAGATGCTCTACGGCGGCAAGGGAATCAACGTGTCGGTGATCCTCTCACGGCTGGGCGTTCCCACGATGGCGCTGGGCTTTGTGGGCGGTTTTACCGGTGACGCATTGGTGGAGATGGTACGGCAGGCGGGGGTGGACAGCGATTTCATCCCGTTGGAGGGACAGCGCACTCGCGTTAACGTGAAGCTGTGGGGAACCAAAGAGGGGGATGTTACCGAAATCAACGCCCGCGGCCCCGAAATCTCCCACGAGGCGATGGAAGTCCTCTATCGAAAGCTGGGAAGGCTCACCGAAGAAGATACCCTCGTGCTGGCGGGCAGCGTGCCAAGCTCTCTCCCCACTGATGCCTACGGAGAGATTCTGGACCGTATCTACGGCCACGGTGTACGAACGGTGGTAGATGCATCGGGCGAGCTTTTGCGGAAGGTCCTTGCCTACCGACCCTTCCTCATCAAGCCCAACCGATCGGAGCTGTCGGAGATCGTGGGCAGAGCTCTTCCCGATGACCGCGCCATCGAAGAGGCAGCACGGGAGCTGCAAAACAAGGGTGCACGAAACGTGTTGGTGTCGCTGGGCGGTGACGGTGCCCTGCTGCTGGACGAGCACGGCTGTGTTCATCGGGCAAAAGCGATGGGGAAGAAGCCGCTCTATACCGTTGGAGCAGGGGATTCTATGGTAGCAGGCTTTCTTGCAGGGGTGGATAGCGGCAAGGGCTACGAATATGCATTGCAGCTGGGCAGTGCGGCAGGAGGCGCCACCGCAAGCTCGGCGGGACTTGCCACCAGGGCGGAAATCGATGCACTGATGGAGCAAACCGCTTTTGCCGCCGTATAAAGTTTGATTTGATTGGTAAAAAAATAAAAATTTTTCGATTTCTTGTAACAATTTGCATCCAAAAAAGGAATTATAAGTGAAAGGATCAATCACGGAATCTGACATTCCAATTTCCGCTTGATCGGCAAAACGGCCGATCCCTTTGAAAGGAGCAAACTTATGAAACGAACCAAACGAATTCTTCTGTCTCTGCTCTCTGCAGCGATGGTGCTGACCGTGCTTTGTGCTTGCGACGGCCATAAAGAAGCGGATTCTACCGATTCGGAAGAGAAAACCACTACGACCACTACTGCAACCACCTCCAAGCCCAAGGAAGAGGAGCCCGAGCTCCACACCCATACCCCTAAAGAAGACGTCTGGACGGTGGACGGAATGAACCATTGGAAGGTTTGCGCTTGCGGGGAAGTGCTGGATAAGGCGGTCCATACCGTGAGAAATTCGGTTTGCACGGGCTGTGAGTCCGAGATTATGGATTGGGAAGACGGCACGATGTCCCTCTATTACCGCAATGAACAGGGCGATCTGGCGCTTACCATGACCTACGATGCAAAGGGCAACCTGATCTATAAGCAGATTGGTGAGTTTATTTATAACGAAGCCGGTCTGACGGTGTCCGAGCTGTACACAGAGTATGCAGGCGGCTCATTCCCTACGGCATCCTACCGATTCGAATACACCTATAACGATGACGGCACTGTTCATCAGGAAAAATATTCGGTGAACGGTATGCCCACTTACGAATACGAATATGCATATCCCAAAGCAGGCGAGTCCTACGTTTGCCAAGAGATTACCTACCTGATGAACGGCTCCAAGCGAATCACGCAGTTGGATGCAGGAGAAGTGATTCTCTCTCAGATCTGGTATGACGTAAACGGCGTAAAAATCGACAACTTTCCTAAGTACGATCAAGCTGCTTGCAAAAATTTGTTCGGCACTTGGAAAGTGGATATGGATATGAAACGG
Source organism: Clostridia bacterium (assembly GCA_017452565.1). Lineage (GTDB taxonomy): Bacteria > Bacillota > Clostridia > Oscillospirales > CAG-272 > CAKSQF01. The sequence continues at coordinate 2,880 of JAFTMF010000147.1, read as the reverse complement.
ATCTTTTCTCTGATGCTGACGGGCACCGAAATCGAACTGCCTGCAGATCGGCTTCCTGCTTGCGTTGTGGACGTCACCATTACCTTCCGGAAGGACGGCACCTATCTGTCCACCGCGAAGATTGACCGTGATCAATTGTTCGCTATGACGGTGGAGCTTTCGGTGGAGATGGTTTACCTGGCCGCAGAGCAGGAAGGCATGACCCGTGAAGAAGCAGATGCTCAGTTCCGTGCAATGAGCGGTATGTCCATTCGGGAATTGGCAGAGGCAGAGGCCGCAGAGGGCGTAGACGAGATGGTTCAAGCGATCAACGAGGACAGCGAAGGCGTCTACTACGTAGAAAACGGTATGCTGTATATGGCGGAAAACTGGAACGAGCCTGTGGAAGGCGGCAGATATATCAGCGATGGAGATACCTTCACGCTGATTATGCCCGTGGCCGAACTGGACACCGAGCTGGAGTTTGAGTTCACCAAAACTACAAAATGATCTGCACTACCGCTTATCAATCAAACAACCACCCTTGCGGGTGGTTGTTTTCGTTATCGGGCGTATCCAATTTTCACAAAATAGTCCCACATCCGCTGCTTTTGGCTGGGGATCATCCGATCGGAGTTGACGAAATCGATGAATTCGGCCTCGTCCATCCAGACAAATCCGTCGGTTTCGCTCTCTTGCAGGACGATGGCATCCTTGTCCACGTCTACCGTGCATACAAAGCAGTAGAAAAGGGAGTGATTGCGATCATTGATGTGGCGGGCCACCTCTACGAAATCGTCGCAGAGAATACCGGTTTCCTCTGCCAGCTCTCGGCGGACGCAGGCAAGGGGATCTTCGCCCAAAAGGGCAGAGCCTCCGGCAGTCGTCTCCAACCAGCCGGGGAAAACCTTTTTGTCGGCTGTCCGACGCATAGCAAGATAGCTGCCGTCCACGTGGCGCACCAACACCTCGGTAACCAAATGATACAGCCCATCGGGAATGGGCTCATCCCGCACCAAAATCCCATCGGTCATCGTTCCGTCTCTCAAATAAGCGTTCCAAAGTTCCATTATCATCCCTCCAATTCTGATTCACAATTCATAGGAGGCACATTATAACACTTCCTGCGCGAAAAGTCAAGCATTTTCCAAAAGTTTTCGGGATCCAAACCCCTTTTGAAAAAGGGGTTTGGGCGCCGAAGGCGAAACAGGAGCGGAGCTTAGACCTTCCCCTCCATCTCAACCCTCAACCGGGCGATGATTTTCTTTTCGAGGCGGGATATGTAGGATTGGGAGATGCCCAGTTTGGCGGCAACCTCCTTTTGGGTCAGATCCCGACCGCCTCGGAGCCCGAAGCGCATCTCTATGATCTGCCGCTCTCTGGGGGAGAGGTGGGAGAGGGCGATGGAAATGGTGCGGCGATCCTCCTCGGTCTCGATGGCACGGCTCACAGAGTCCTCGTCATCGGACAATACGTCGGAGAGCAGCAGCTCGTTGCCGTCCCAGTCAATGTGAAGCGGCTCGTCGATGGAGAGCTCTTTTTGCCCCGAGGTTTTCCGCAGATACATCAAAATCTCGTTCTCAATGCAGCGGGATGCGTAAGTAGCCAGCTTGATCTGCCGATCGGCTCGGAAGGTGTTCACCGATTTGATCAGCCCAATGGTGCCGATGGAGATCAGATCCTCGATCCCCACGCCGGTGTTCTCGAACTTTTTAGCAATGAATACCACCAGCCGCAGATTCCGTTCGATCAGCTGGGAGCGGGCGTCGGGGGAGCTCGGGAGCGCTTCGATGAGTATGGCCTCTTCTTCGGGGGAAAGCGGTCGGGGGAGGCTTTCGGTCCCCCCGATGTAGAACAGCGGGTTCTTCTTGCCCAGCCACCACAGCAATCGGGCGAAAATGCGATCCATTAACCGTTTGAACATAGCGTACACCTCAAATTCATAGTTTTTCGGGGTCAAACCAGGGATGCGGGAACAATTACGTCGGTTTGGCGCTCTCCATCGGGCAGGGGAGCAATGGCAACGCAGGCAGTGCGGGCTTTGCCGTCCACCTTCACCAATCGGGGGAGGTAGCCGTAGAGCATCCCCTCCCCCGAGGGGGTGCTGTAGGGGATCAACCTCAGACGAGGCGTGAGGGAGGGAGTCCCTCCGTTTTGCAGAAATGCCAGCTCCGAGGGCAAAAAGTTGGCGGCTTTGCGATCCACTAAAATCACCGGATAGCCCGACAGCGGTTCGGCCAGCAGATTTCCGCTATCCACCAGCCCAACGAGGGATGCCATCGCATCCGCTCCCTCACCAATTTCCACCGTGACGGTGCGGGGGAGCTTGCTCCGCAATCGAAGGAGAAAGCTGACAATCGCTCCCACAACCAGCCCTAAGAGGAGAATCCCCCAAAAAGGCAAATCAGCCGGGAGGGTTTCCACTTGCCCTCCGATCACTGCCTCCTTCTCTGCCCAGCGTGCCACCAAATAGCTCACCGCCGTGGCAGCCCCGCCCAACAGAAAGGAAATCGCCCAAAATGCCGCCAGTGTGCGCAAACTCTCTCGCCATCCGCTAAAGCCGAAGGCGATGAGCACCAGCAAAAAGGGGATCGCCAGCGACGTGAAGGTGGATAGTGGGTTGCCATCGGGGAGGAGAAGGGCTGCCAGCGCATAACCTGCCCCCAGTGCGGCGGCAATGCCCAATCGAAGGGGACGAATCGGACGCCTCATCCCTCGGGCAGTGAGGTAGAGTGCCAGATAGTCCATTGTGAAATTGATGGCGAGATAGACGTCGGCGTACACAACCTGCTCCATTTTGTCCCCTCCCTGTCCTTGCTGACTTCATTATATGTGATGAGTGGCGGGAAATATGTCTGTTGCAGGAGTCGAAACAGAAAAAACACCGAGATGAACTCGGTG
>JAFTMF010000146.1 GCA_017452565.1 Clostridia bacterium | reverse complement strand
CATCTACATCAAGGCAGGTACCAAGAAGGAGAGCGTGCACATCCCCGTCATTCTCTCTCAAGCAGGCATCACCGAGTTGGTGTACAACGATTTCCACATCGGCGAGGGGGCTGACGTCACTATCGTTGCCGGTTGCGGCATCCACAACAGCGGCAGCGAAAAGTCGGAGCACAGCGGCATCCACGCCTTCTACGTAGGCAAGGGCGCGAAGGTCAAGTACGTAGAGAAGCACTACGGCTCGGGCGACGGCAACGGCGAGCGGGTGATGAACCCCACCACCGAGGTCTATATGGCCGAGGACTCCTATATGGAGATGGAGACCGCTCAGATCAAGGGCGTTGACTCCACCGACCGCATTACCAAAGCGGAGCTTGCCGATCACGCTACGCTGGTGATCCACGAGAAGCTGATGACCCACGGCAAGCAGTTTGCCAAGACCACCTTTGAGGTTGCCCTCAACGGCGAAGGATCGGGTACCCACGTAGTTTCCCGTGCCGTTGCCAAGGACGACAGCCGTCAGATCTTCCTCTCCAAGATCCACGGCAACAACCGCTGCTCCGGTCACACCGAGTGCGATGCTATTCTGATGGATAACGCCGTGATCTCCGCTATCCCCGAGATCTCCGCTTCCCACGTGGACGCCGCCCTCATTCACGAGGCGGCCATCGGTAAGATCGCAGGCGAACAGCTGATGAAGCTGATGACCCTGGGCCTCACCGAACAGGAAGCCGAAGAGCAAATCATCAACGGATTTTTGAAGTAGCCAAGGGGCGTTGCCCCTTGGAACCCCAGACGGAACCTTCTTAAAAGAAGGTTCCGTCACCTCCAAGAACTTTTATTAAGCCCGACGAATACTCGTCGGGCACAAATAGCAAACCGCTCCGAATGAAGGATAACAACAATCCAATATTCGGAGCAATTGTGATAACTATGCCCCGCAAGTATTTGCGGGGCTTTTTGAAAGTTTTGGAGGTTTCCAAAGGAACTTTTTTCAAAAAGTTCCTTTGGTGGGGTCAGGGGCAAAGCCCCTGCGTCCTCCCTCACACCCGATCGGCTTTGTAAGTCAGCTCCACGGGGCAGGAGAGATTATTGTATTTGAAGGTTTGCTGGAACTTTTTCAGCAGCTGATGGAGCGCCTCTTCCCCCGGCAGAGCAGCAAGGGCAAGGATTTGCGTAAGGCTGTATCGGGTAAACACGTCTCCGTCGGCAAGGTTCAGCGTCAGAAGCCGCTCCAACTGGGAGAGGGCGCGGTCCAAATGGCGCTCGGCAGGGGCGGGGGACTCCCGATCGTTGGAGGTGACGGTAAACAGAATCAGATAGCTGGGCACCTCTGCCGTATCTGCATAGTGGCACTTTTGCTCATAAATCAGCTTGAAGGTGTCGTACTCACAGCGGATGGCGGTGGTAGGACGGTTCTCCTCCAGCTTCTCCCGCACCAGCGCAATATCCATCTCCACGCTGTTGCCGGAGCGCACGATGCCTCGATAAAGGGAGCGCAGGCGTTCCGAGGGCGTTTTGCGATAGGTATGATAGAAGAGATCCAGCACTTCCTCGTACACGGCAAGAGCATCATCCCCGGATCCCTTTTCAATCAGGGCGCTGATCAGATTGTAATAATATAGCTCCTCATCGGGGGCAATATCAATGGCGTGACGGGAGAGGAACACGATCTCGTCATAGCGTGCCTCGCCTGCCAGAATCTGAATGGCGGTATTATAGCATTCCAGATAAAGCGCTTCGTAGCGGCTGCCGGGAGCATCTGCCCAAGCCTCGCCCTTGTACTGACCGCCCAGGAAATAGCCTCTGTACAGCGCCATGGCACGAAGTGCGGCGTTGAGCTTTTCCTCCGGCTGGTCAATCTGATCGGCCAGATCGGCTTCCCGCAGGAACTCGTCGGTGTCGATCACCGCAGGGATATCGGGATTCCAGTAGTAGGTTCCTGCATTTTGCAGAATCAGCTGACGGCTGTGCTCGAAATTCAGCTTATCCAAGGTGTTGCGCACACGGTGGAGCAGCGTTTTCAAAGAAGAAATGGGATTTTCGCCCATGACGTTCTCCGACCACAGCAGCTGGAGCAACTCCTCCTGAGGGATTCTGCGGTCACGGTTTTGGGCGATGTATTGAAGCAATTTCCACAGCTTTTTGGAGCGGTTATCGCTTTCGGAAATAGTTTGATTGCCGTATTGAATGGAAAACGTTCCAAAAAAATGGATGTGGATCGGTTGTATTTCACCGGTCATAGCAGTTTACTCCTTCGTTACGTGCTTTCTTAGGGCATCTTCACAAATTTTGCCAGCATCATAGCGGCAAGGGCTACGATAAATGCCACCGAGAAGATGGTTGCGAGTCGAGTCAGACCTGCGCGGCGGGCTTCTTCATCCACCTGCACTACGCCGGGCTTTTCTTCCTTCGACTCGTCATCTCCTCCCTCGTTCCCGCTCTCTCCCTCATTTTCATCATCGGGTGTCTCTGTGGGATCATCGGGGTCGGTAGGGGTGGCAAGGGTAGTGGTGACGGTAGGGGTAGCAGGCTGATCATCGGGGGTACCGCTCTCGCCGGGCTTTTGGGTCACCGGATCGGTGGACATAGGCGAGGGAGGAACCGAGGTCAGCGCTCCCGTTTTGGTTACGGGATCGGTGGTATAATTGGGACGCGCGGTGGTGGTAGTCACCGGCGCTTTGGTAGTGGTTACCGCCGTTGTAGTTGTCTCCGTAGTGGCGGGCTTGCCGGTATAGGGAGGATAGATCGGCTCTGTGGTCACCGGCTCGGTAGTGGTTGGCTCAGACGTGGAAGGTTCGGTGGTAGCAGGCGCAGACGGCTCTGTGGTAGCAGGTTCCGTCGTCACAGGCTCGGAGGTAGAGGGCTCGCCGGTCACCGGTTCGGACGTGGTGGGCTCATTGGTTGCAGGAGGCGTCTCAGTGGTCGCGGGAATCGAGGGCGTTCCCTCACCGGTAGTCGGCTCGGTAGTAATCGGTTCATCGGTGACAGGCGGAGTGGGTTCCTCGGTGGCGGGCTGAGAGATCTCGGGAGTGGGATCGTCGCTGACCGCAGGATTCTCCGGATCGGTGGGAGATTCGCTGACGGTGGGCGTTTCGCTTTCCGCAGGCAGATCGGGGGTAGCCGGTGCATCGGAAGCGGCAGGCACATCGGGCACAATCGGATCGACCTCCGGAGGATCAACCGGATCAGGGGCAGGTGCAGAGGACTGCTCTCCGCCTTCGGGGGAGGGATCCTCCGCTGCCGGCGGTGCTACGGTAGTCTCGCCTTCTATTTCAACTTCAACGGGCGCACCGTCGGAGGCTGACGTGCTGCTTTCTGCTACAGGAGCGTCGGGGGCAAGCTCATCCGCCAAGATTAGCAGACCGCCACATAGGACGATGAGCAAACCGACCACGCAAAGCAAGACGGTCAGCCGAAGAGTGATATCGGATCGGGTATTCATAGATTCTCCAAATAGAATATAGAATAAAAATCGTAAAATTCAAATTATTTTTCCCACGGCGAAAACGCCGCAGGACTGCGGCGTTTTTTAGCCTATGGAAAGGTTCGGGAAGATCAGGTAATGGAAGCGATGATCTTCTTACTCCACTGGGAAGCGGCATCCAGATCGGCTGCGCTTGCCTTGGAGAGGAAGGGCAGACCGCCCTTGACGTAGAGGATATCGTCGATTACGTTTGCGCCGGCTTCCTTGATGATTTCCACCAGATTAGCGGCGTTTTCGGGAGTACCGTCCACGATCAGCGCTACGTTCGCCGCACGGCTGGGATCCAGACCTGCAAAGAAGCGGCGGGCGGGCTCGGAGAGAGAGGAGCCAAGGCTGATGGCAACCACCAGAAGGCGCACCTTTTCTACGTTGTATGCAGGAGGAATGGTATCCACCTTGATTTCGTTTTCGTCGCTGATTCTCTCAGCCATTGCGCGAATCTTTCCCTTATTGGTCAGATGCAGAACACGCATTTTGATTGCCATAAAAACCTCCGGGTACGGATAAAATTTGGCGTACATCCCCAAAATGTTGATGATAAAAGCCAGTTCGTATGTCTATTATAGCATAGAATTATGAACTTTTCATCCGCTTTTGCAAAAAATCTGTTTTTCCCCGTTTTTCACAAAAATCCCTTTGATTTTCGTGCAAATTGTACTATTGATTTTCGCCCCCGAGTGTGGTATGCTAAACTGAAGAAGAAAAAGGCGGCCATCTGCCGCCGTCCCCCCGAAGGAGCAAGATCGAATGAGCAAGATTTCTTGGAAAGGCGGCGCACTGCTGGCGCCCGTCCCCGCAGTGATGGTTTCCTGCGGCAGTATGGAGGCCCCCAATATCGTCACGGTGGCGTGGACGGGGATCACCTGCACCCAGCCTCCCAAAACCTATATTTCCCTGCGGAAAAGCCGTCATTCCTACGGTCTGATCAAAGACAGCGGCTGTTTTGTCATCAATCTCACCACCGAAAATCTGGTGCGTGCCACCGATTTCTGCGGCGTGCGCTCGGGGCGTGACGTGAACAAGTTCGAGGTCTGCCATCTCACCCCCGAAGAGTCAGAAAAGGTCCCCGGCCCTGCCATTGCCGAGTCTCCCCTCTCCATCGAGTGCAAGGTCACCGATATTATTGAGCTGGGCTCTCACGATATGTTCCTTGCCGACATCGTGGGCGTGCGGGTGAACGAGGAGCTGCTGGATAATAACGGCAGACTGGCGCTGGAAAAGGCGGGACTTGCCGCCTACTGCCACGGCGAATACTATGCGCTGGGCAAAAAGCTGGGCAAATTCGGCTATTCCGTGGAAAAGAAAAAGAAAAAGCACAAACCGAAAAAATGAAGAAATGAAGAAATGAAAAAATAAGGAAGGGACGGCAAACAATTGCCGTCCCCCGCTTTTTCTCCCCGGAGATTGGTGGATCAGTTTCTGTGCCAAGTATGGTCATCGTAAGTATCGGTAAGATACTCCACGGCCTTGGTAGGAGAGGACACGTCTATTCTCTCTACCACCACCTCGGAATTGTATTTCAATGACCAGCCATCGGTGTTAGTAAAATGCACCTGTTCCAATTCCTCGCAAGCCCAGAATACCCATTTACCGATCTCTCTCACACTGGCAGGAATGGTGATTTCGGTAAAGGAACAGCCCACGAATGCGTGATCTTCGATCACTTGCAGATTGGCGGGAAGTTGCAATTCCGTGATAGACTCACAGGAAGAAAAAGCATACATACAGATTCTGGTGACGCCGTCCGGAATCTCCGGATTCGTCAGAGCCAGATTTCCCGAGAAGGCGTATTGCTCAATGGTGCGCAAGCTGCTTGGCAACTTTACGGTGGCAAGATTGCTGCATCCGTCAAACGCAAAGGCACCAATGGTGGTCACGCCCTCGGGAATAGTGATTTCGGTAAGACCTTCGCAATGGTAAAAGGCAGTTCTGCCGATCTCGGTAACGCTACCGTCATCGGGGATCACGCTGTTGTTGCATCCCACCACCAGCACGCCGGTGGCGGTCTCAATCAGGCAGTTGCCTTGGCTGTGGTAGACGGGATTCCCTGCTTCTACGGTGATTTCCCTCAAATTGCGACAATCGGACAGGGTGTCTCTCTCGATATTCACCACGCTTGCAGGAATGGTAAGGGTTTGAATCTTCCATCTGGGCTCCAGATTATCCAGTCCGATGGCAACCACCGGCAAATCGTTATAAGTGGAGGGAATCACAATGTCCACGTAGGGACAGCTGCCCAATCCTACCCACATATATCCGTCCGGACACCGCTGGAATTCCAGCCCTTCGGTGGCAGGCTTCTCCTGCGAGGGCGTTTCGGGATCTTCCGGATCGACGGTGCTCACTTCGGGGGGATCGGAATTCTCGGTGAAACTGCTTGCAGGCGGTTCGGTGTCACTCAGGAAATGGGAGACGAACCATACGCCGCTCAGCAACAATACGACGCTTGCAACGTACGCCAGTACAGCCCGTCCGATGCGGCGAACGTGCACAGAGGCATCCCAACTCACACCTTGCCGAAAGGGAACGCCTTCGACCGTGGCATCAATCAGCTCTTCGGAAGCAAGAATCTTGTTTCCAAGGCCTTGCAAACGGCTGTCCAACCCATCGGGCCGGAGGACAATATCCCAGCAATCTTGATGGTTACGTTTAAACATCTATGCCCTCTCCTTTCAATAATTCTTTCAACATGGCTTTGCCGCGGCTCAGCCGGGAGCGGAAGCTTCCCGGTCGAAGATTCAGAATCTCTCCGCAAGTCTCCGCAGGAAGTCCTTCAATATAGTACAGTTGGATGGGAATACGGTATTTAGCCGGCATTTTCAAAAGTGCGGCAAACAAACCGTGTTCCTCTTCCGGAATGGCCGCAAGATCGCCTACCTCCTCCAAAGTCAAGGTGGTATTCTTAAAAGCGGCCGAAAGATATCGCTGACAGCATACCAGAGTAGTACGAATCAACCAAGCTTTGCGGTGCTCTTCGCTGTCAAAGGACCGCTCTTTCTCAAACAGTCGCATAAATACTTCTTGGAACACATCCTGGGCAGCTTCTTCTTTTCGCGTACGGGAAAGCGCCACTCGCCAAACCGTATGGGCGTGCAGCCTTACAATGCTATTCCGATCGTCCTGCAGGTCCGTCACATCCAAACCTCCTTTCGCATAGGTCATAGGAAAACCTCCTTTCACTTCCAATTCCTCTTTTTGGAGCCAATTGTTGCAATGATCGGAAATTTTTTAATAATTTTTTTCAAAAAAATCAAAGGAGCCTCGAAAAGGCTCCTTTGCGGTTTATCTTCTTCTGCTCTTGGTGTGGAGGATGCTCTCTGCAAACTGATCCACGGTGTAGTCGTCGGCAAAGAGAGGCGCGCTGTACACAGTCTCGTCGCCGTTCATCAGACAGAAGGCATACGCCTTGTGCTCGCCCTCGGTGAGATCCACTACCTTCACGTTGTTGAACTCGGAGAAGCCGATCTCCACCGTCTTGTTCTCGGTGAATTCCTCACAGAGAGAGAAGGTGCGAGTCTGTGCGGTCACACGGTCCTTCTTGATGTACAGGTGAGTCATCGTCACCTTGGGATAAAGGGTTGCCCCGGACTTCAGCTTCTTGGAAACGGAATCGGGATCCTTTTCACAGCCGGTAAGGAGAATGGATGCGGTGGAAAGGTCGCTCGGATAGTCCAGCTTTTCCTCAGCGTCTCTTTTGAACTCCTGCTTGTGGGTGTCTACCAGATCCAGCATATCACTTTCCTTCACCCGCAGGCTGAAAGCAACGGCCAGCACCGGCACGCCAACGATCAGAGGGTACCAGCAGAAAAACATCAGATACTGCAGACCCAGTCCGGGAATGGAGGAAATAGCCAGCATCGCACCGCCCAAAACGGTAAAGGGAATGCCGATATTTTTGAGAATTCTAACTTTTTTATTGTGTTTTGCGTCAAAGAATTTTTGGTTAGTTGAATAATCCATAATCGTCGCACCTCTTTCAAAACAAATCAAGGGTATTATAGCACACCAAATACCGCAATGCAAGAATATTCTGTGAATTTTTTCGCATTTTCCGCACTTTTTTCAGGGGAAATCCCCTCTTATTGCAACGCCCTGCTCTTTTCCACCTTGGGACGGATGCCGTACTTTTCCTTGTAAGCCTTGGAAAAGTGGGAGAGGTCGCAAAAGCCGCAGGAGAGTGCGATCTCGGTGAGGCTGATATTGCCCTTCTCAATCAGACGGGCGGCCTTCTCCAGACGGAACTCCAGAATCGCCCGCTGAGGAGATACCCCCAGCTCCGCCTTGAACACCCGATAGAGATAGGATCTGCTGACGTTCAGATGAGCGGCCAGCCGCTCCACCGTCAGATCCTCGCCGTAGACGTTTTCCATATAATCGTAGCACATTTGCAGATAGCGGTCCCCTTTGGAGCGATGCCCCGATTCCACCTCTTCCACGGTGCTGAGGAGAAGATAGAACGCGCCTTGGGCATACTCGTTGCGATAAAGCACGCTGTCTTCCACGTTTGCCTTCAGATAGGGGAGCACCTCCCGCTCGTCCCGATAGACGAAGCAGTGCACCCCCGACTCCAGCCCGTGACGGCGCAGCATCAGCTCGTGCTCCTTGGTCGCGCCCACGCCTACCCACAGATATTCCCACGGATCGGCATCGTCGGCGATGTAGGTGGTCACCTCGCCGGGATGGATGAGAAATCCCTCTCCCCCGTCCAGCGAAAATTCGCCCTCCTCGGTGATCAGGCGTCCCTTCCCTCTGATGACGAAGTGAATCAAATAGCAATCCCGGATAGCGGGGCCGTAGCGATGCCCCGATATGCAATATTCGTGCCCGATAAACGCGCGGTAGCCTTGTTCGGTCAGTTCCATAGTTTATGTCCTCCTCGGCGAGATGCAATTTCTTTCCTTTTATTATAATTATATCATATTCTCACCCATTATGCAACATATATACCAAAAAAGGCAACAATTATTATAGCGTTATTCCCATCGAAAGTCTATAATGTAATATACAAGTATGCACGCGAATCGCTGCGCTTCTATTGAGAGACAGCGATCCATTGCATTCAACGGTTCGAACGAGAAAGAAAGGAATCAGATTATGAAATTCCCGAGACTCATCCCACTCCTGCTGGCAGGCGCGCTGTTGGTATCCTGTACCCCCAACACCCCTGCCAACACCACCACCGTCGGTAGTACTACCGGCACCACCGCTCCCAATGCCCCCGAGAAAACGCCGGTTGGTGCTATCACTCCCGGCGAGGCCAAGGATCACTTGGTGAAGGAGGGCGCTGACTACACCCTCTACTCCCCCGACGGCACGCTGGGCATCACCGTGAACACCGAAGGACAGATGTCCTACTCGGTTTTCCGTGTCCGTGACGGAGAAACCACCCGATGGGTGCGTCCCTCCAAGCTGGGCATCACCGTTTCCGGTAAATCCTTCTACAAGAACGTGGAAGTCACCGAAGCCACGGCTACCGAGGTGAAGGTAAGCTATCCCCTCTACGGCAATCAGCGCACCGCTGAAGGTCATTGTATGGAGGCGGTGCTGAATCTGACCCACGGCGACTACAGCTACTCGCTGGAAGTCCGCGCCTACAACGACGGCGTTGCCTTCCGCTACTGTCTGCCCGAGCTGTCCTCCGTGACCCGTCTGGAGGAGCTCACCACCTACGCTCTGCGCACCGACCTTGCCGAGTGCTGGTACGGCGTGAGCAATCAGGACTACGAGGCTGAGATCAAATCCTTCTCCCCCACCCGTGCGTCCAATGACGTGATTACCGCTCCCCTTACGGCAGTGGTGAAGAACAATCGCGGCTACATCTCCATTATGGAGGGCGCGCTGAACGAGACTTACCCCGGCGTGAACCTGAAGGCCGAGGGCAAATCCACCTACTCCACCTGCTTCTACACCACCCCCACCGTTCCCTCCGGCGCCCCCGTCTCCGGCTGGAGACTGATTAACATCGCCGACGATCTCAACGGTTTGGTAAACAACTACAATATCTACACCGTCAACGAAGCCCCCGACGAGGCGCTCTACGCCGACACCTCCTGGATCGAGACAGGCCGTTCCGCTTGGTCTTGGTGCACCACCCACGGCGCACCCACCTACGAGCAGATGAAGGAGTACACGCTGAACGCCGCACTGCTTGGCTACGAGTACAACATCATCGACGACGGCTGGCCCGCTTGGCCCGGCTACAAGGCACAGCTCACCGATCTGGGCATTTTGGGCGAGACGATGAACGTCAAGCAGCTGCTTTGGGGTGCCATCACCGTTGGTACCGACGGCGCCAACAAGATTCCCTCCAAACCTTCGGTTGACACCTTCTTCAAGCTCCTCTCCGACACCCATATGTACGGCGGCAAGATCGACTTCTGGTGGAGCGACGCCAACACCAACACCACCGGTCTGCAGAAGTACATTTTGGAAGAGGCTGCCAAGCGGCAGATGATCATCGACTTCCACGGCTGTAACAAGAACACCGGCTTCAACGTGACCTATCCCAACGAGCTCTCCCGTGAGGGTGTCCGCGGACTGGAAAACATCGGTAACAGCAACACCACCGACTACTCCACCTATGCCAAGTGGCTGAACGCTCAGCTCTACACCCGCTTCCTCTGCGGTCACGCTGACTGGACTCCCGGCACCTACAACGCTATGGAGATTGCTTCCCTGATCTGCATCGACTCTCCCCTGATGGTGGTTGCCTCCAATCCCGTGGATATTCTGGCAAGCCCTGCGGTAGAGTTCATCAAGTCTGTTCCTACCGTTTGGGATCGCACTATCGTACTCTCCGACAGCAAGATCGGCAAATACTCGGTTTACGCCAAAGACAATAACGGCACTTGGTTTGTAGGCGGCATCGCCTCTTCCAACGTTACGAACGCTTCTGTAAAACTCTCCGAATTCCTCCCTGCCGGCACCTACACCGCTGAGATCTGGGTAGACGGTGCCAAGGGTATGGAGCAAAAGACTCTCACCGTCACCGAAAAGGACGAGATCAAGATCGGCAACCTCACCTCCGGCAAGGGCTACGCCATCCGCATTTCCAAACTGTCTCTGAGTCAGTACGGCGGTGCAATCGGCACCATCGCCGTCACCGCTCCCGACGGTGCTACCGTGAAGTACACCACCGACGGCACCAATCCTCTGACCTCCTCCACCGCTACCGTATGCAACGGCAGCATCACCCTCACCGCATCCTGCCGTCTGCAGGTGGCTATCACCGATGGCGACGGCAAGGGCACCCTGCTCTCCTATCAGTTCAACGAAATCAATCCCGTATATACCTTCGCTCCCACCTTCGACCATCAAGACGGCAAAACCGTGGTGGATCTGAAGATCGCCGAGGGCGCTACCATCTACTACACGCTGGACGGCAGCAAGCCCACCACCGCTTCTCCCGTTGCAGGCAAAACCCTGGAGGTCACCGAGTCCGCAACCCTCCGCTACCTCATCGTAGCAGGGGACGAGTCCCTGGAAGGCAGCCTTGCCGTGAAGGTACTCACCGTTCTGAAAGCCCCCGTCTCCGATCTGCCGCTCACCGATGCCAAGCCTCTCTCCGCTACCATCGGTTGGGGTAATGCACACTACGACACCTCTATGTCCCCCGACAACGGCATGGGCACCCGTCCCATCTCCTTGGGCGGCTCTACCATCGACAACGGTACTAAGTTCACTCGCGGTATTTCCGCCAACGCAACCTCCACCTTCGTCTACGCCGTTCCCGAAGGATACACCCGCTTCGTTGGTCTTGTGGGCATTGACGACTGCGTATTCAACAACGCCATTGATCGCCACAAAGCAAATGCGACTCTGAAGATCGCATTCGACGGCAAGGTGGTCTACACCTCCACCGCATTCAAGATGGGCGAATACGTTTACTTCGACGTAGAAATCCCCGAAGGCGCACAGAAGATGACCCTCACCTTTGCCGACAACGGCGACGCTACCTGCGACAACGTCTCCTTGGCAATGCCCGGCTGGGTGAAGTAAGGAACTCAGATGCGATTGAGGCTCTGCCTCAAACTCCGCTCAAGGACCTTTTTGAAAAAAGGTCCTTGAGAATCCCCAAAAACTTTATAAAAGCGACGTCGTTCTGTTCACAGAACGACAGCGCACATAGGCAGATCAATTGCAATACGATTTCCAAAGCTGCCTTTCAAATCCGAATCGATAGAGTGTGCAACTCTATTGAATAATAAATTCTTTTTGAAAGGAAAAGAAAGAAATGAAAAAACTTTTATCCATTCTGTTGATTGCAGTATTTGCAATTAGTCTGCTTCCTATTTCCGTTTTTGCCGCAGACCCCGTTCGCTATGAGGCTGAGGACGCAGTGATCACTGCCGGCGACATCCGCAATGCCGGCGGCGACTACGCTGATTCCGTATCCGGCGGCAAGTTCGTCGGCGGCTTCGATGCCATTCCCGAGGCAGTGACCTTCACCGTAAACGCCGCTAACGCAGGCGATTACCTGATGACCGTCGGCTACATCTCTATGCAGCCCCGTGCATTCCGCATCGTTGTAAACGGAGAGGTCACCGAAAATTCCGCGTTCGTCGAAACCGGCCGTTCCTGGGATGGCGATACCAAGACCTACACCGTGGAAATCAAGCTGAACAAGGGCGAGAACACCCTCATCTTCGGTAGTAACGGAAACGCTCCCAGCATCGACTACATCGAGCTGAAGGAAATCTCTTGTACTCACCCCACCACCGAGATCGTAGGCGCAAAGGACGCTGCGCTGGACGCTCCCGGCTACACCGGCGACAAGGTCTGCACCGTATGCGGGCAGGTACTGGAGCTGGGTAATAAGACCTACTTCATCCCCGAAAACCGCTACGAGGCTGAAAATGCAACCATCAATGCAGGTCAGATCCGTCCTGCTTACGGCCAGTATATGGATTCCGTTTCCAACGGCCAGTTCGTTGGCGGCTTTGACGGCATGACCGATGCAGTTACCTTCACCGTAAACGTTCCCAAGGCAGGCAAGTACACGATGATCATCGGCTATATCACTATGGACGCCCGCTCCTATGACATCACCGTCAACGGCAGCAAGACCGAAGACTACGTAGTTCCCGAAACCGGTAACGCTTGGGAAGGCGATACCAAGACCTACACTCTGGACATCACCCTGAACGCAGGCGATAACACCATCACCTTCGGTCAGAATGACGGCGCACTGGTTCCCAACCTGGACTACATCCAGATCGAAGCAATTCCCTGCCCCCACGCCAACACCAAGGTAGAAGGCGCTAAGGAAGCTACCAAGGATGCAGAAGGCTACACCGGTGACACCGTATGCTCCGATTGCGGCGAGACGATTTCCAAGGGTACTTCCATTCCCAAGCTCCCCGCTCCCGCTCCTACCGGCGACGCAGCGCTTGCCATCTCCGCATTTGCACTGCTGGCAGCTGCAGGCGCAGTTCTGATCGCTCGCAAGAGAAAGATCGAGGAATAATTCCATCTCTATCATAAAGAGGCACTTCCAACGAAGTGCCTCTTTTCAATAAGTAAACCAAAGCCCGCAATCATTTGCGGGCTTTTTATGAAGGTCTTTGATCCAAACTTTCTTTCAAGAAAGTTTGGCGGGGTTTGGGGCAGAGCCCCGACGTATCCCCTTTACGATAACATCGCTCTACCCCCAACGATAGAGCAATAATTTCTTTAAGAAAGCATTGCTCTATCGTTGGCAAATTCGCTGCCGCTGGCAACGGAGAACTTGGCCAGCAGATCGTCTACGGTGAGCTTCTTCTTATCCTCGCCGGCGATGTCCAGAATCACTCTGCCCTCGTGCATCATAATCAGACGGTTACCGTGGGCGATGGCGTCCTTCATATTGTGGGTGATCATCAAAGTGGTGAGCTTGTTCTCCTTGACGATACGATCGGTGAGTGCCAGCACCTTTGCGGCGGTCTTAGGGTCCAGAG
Organism: Clostridia bacterium; assembly: GCA_017452565.1. Classification (GTDB taxonomy): domain Bacteria; phylum Bacillota; class Clostridia; order Oscillospirales; family CAG-272; genus CAKSQF01. The sequence goes on along the minus strand of JAFTMF010000146.1, from coordinate 6,846 downwards.
CAGCGGTGTGTTCGTCCAACAGGAGCAGCTTGGGCTGCTGGAGAGAGGCCATCAAGAGGGTCAGCGCCTGTCTCTGACCGCCGGAGAGCAGACCTACCTTAGCGGTCATACGATCCTCCAGTCCCAGCTCCAGCGTTTTCAGCTTTTCTTTGTATTCGACCTTCTCAGCCTTGGAAATTCCCCAGCCAAGACCACGGAACTTTCCGCGGCGAGCGGCAAGCGCAAGGTTTTCGTCGATGCCCATTCCGGCGGCAGTACCCAGCATAGGATCCTGGAATACGCGACCCAAGAATTTGGCACGCTTGTGCTCAGGCATAGCGGTTACGTCCACGCCGTCGATGAGGATCTTTCCGGCATCGGGACGCCACACGCCTGCAATGGCGTTGAGCATCGTGGATTTGCCCGCTCCGTTACCGCCGATAACGGTGACGAAATCGCCGTCATTCAGAGTGAGGGAGAGATCGTTCAGCGCAATCTTCTCGTTGACGGTGTTGGGGTTGAAGACTTTATAAACGTGAGACAGTTCAAGCATCGGTCTTCTCCTCCTTCGTTTTAGCAATAGATTTGATCGCGGGCTTGGTGAAGCGGCGTTCCAGATAGGGTACACCCAAGAAGAGGGCAACCACTGCAGCGGAGAGCAGCTTCAGAAGGTCGGGATCCAGATCCATCCAGATTGCGGTCTGGTATACGATGTAGTAGATAACACCGCCGGCGGCAACCGCTGCCAGACGGATAGCGAAATTCTTCAGCAGCTTGCTGAAGACTACCTCGCCGATGATGACGGCTGCAAGGCCGATAACGATGGCACCGCGGCCCTTCTGTACGTCGGCCTGACCGTCGTACTGAGCCAGCAGAGCGCCTGCCAGCGCAACGATGCCGTTGGAAACCATCAGACCCAACAGCTTCATACGGTTGGTGTTGATGCCCTGTGCACGGCTCATACTGGGGTTGTTACCGGTAGCACGGAGCGCAGAGCCCATTGCAGTACCGAAGAACCAGTAGAGAACGGCAATCAGAACGGCAACGAACACAAAAGACACGAAAATAGGGTTTTCATAGAAGGGTACACCCTTGATTTTGCCCAGAGACACCAACAGGTTATACTTGCGGGCAGAGATGATCTGGTTTGCAGCGCCCAGAATCTTCAGGTTGATGGAGTAAAGAGACAGCTGCGTAAGAATACCTGCCAGAATCGCAGGAATACCCAATGCGGTGTGCAAAAGACCGGTCACGAGACCTGCCAGCATACCCGCCAGCGTTGCGCCAATCATTGCCACGGGAATGCTGTAGCCTGCTAAAATCATCATAACGCAGACTGCGCCGCCGGTAGCCATAGTACCGTCTACGGTAAGGTCGGCAAGGTCCAGCACACGGTAGGTGATATACACACCGATGGCCATGATGCCCCAAATCAGACCAAGTGCAATGGCACCGGGCATCTGGTTGAGAAGAGAGGTGAAATCCATAGTAAAATAATCCTTTCGGAAATGTGTAAAAATACGCAAAAACCGGGGTTTGAGAGAGAGTCTTCAAACCCCGTTTGCGGTTTTAGTTGGAAGCAGTTTCGATAGCGGTGTAGCCTTCGGGAATGGTGATACCCAGCTCTTCGCAGATCGCCTTGTTGTACTTCTTGGTGAACTGAGGAGCGTATGCAATGGGCATCTTAGCAATGTCAGCCTCGCCCTTGAGGATCTTCGCTGCCATTTCGCCGGTAGCGTAGCCCAGATCGTAGTAGCTGATGGACAGAGTCGCGATACCGCCGCCGGAGCACATACCTTCTTCGCCGGTGATTACGGGCACCTTTGCGGGACGTGCAACCTGATCCAGAATGCTCATATAGGTTGCGATGGTGTTATCGGTGGGAACGTAGAGAGCGTCGCACTCGGAAACAGCGTTGGTGCAAACGCCTGCCATATCGTTGGAGTCGGTGAAGGTGTAAACCTTGCAGGTCTTGCCTGCAGATTCGAGATGCTTCTTTACTTCGTCTACCTGATACTTGGAGTTTGCTTCAGCGGAGCAGTAGATCAGACCGATGGTGTTCTTGTCGGGGATCAGCTCGGTGAAGATGGCTGCCTGCTTATCCAGAGGAGCCAAGTCGGAAGTACCGGAAACGTTGCCGCCAACGGTGCCGTTGAAGTCCTTGATGTCCAGAGCAACGCCGTACTCGGTAACAGAGGTGCCCAGGATCGGGATAGTCTGAGTTGCGTTGTAAGCGGTCTGGAGAACAGGGGTAGCGTTGGCCAGAATCAGATCTACGTTATCGGACACGAAGCTGTTGATAATGGTGGAGCAAGCGGTCATATCGCCACCGGCGTTTTGTTCCTTGAAGGTCACCTTGTCGCCCAGTTCCTTCTTCAGAGCGTCCTTGAAGCCCTGTGTAGCGGCGTCCAGTGCAACGTGAGGCTGGATCTGGCAAATGCCAACGGTGTAAGTTTTGTCGCCGGTATCCTTAGTGTCACAAGCTGCGAGGCCCAGCACCATCATGCCGGCCAGCAAAAGAGAAAGTAGTTTTTTCATGGTTAATCTCCTGTTTTGGGTAAACCGATCTACCCGTTAATAAAAAAAGATGACTCTATTATACTCCAATCCACCTTACTTGTCAACCATTTATTAACTAAAATTTATACATTATTTTTGTATATTTTCTACAAATCAACTGCCCCGGTTGACGAAAAAGAATTTCCTTGCTATAATAAAAACGAATAATTTTTTCAGTTTTTTCAACTTTAGCGTTACCTTTTCCAAAAAAATCCGTCTTTAGGGTGAAGGAACGCAGTAATGGCCGAAACCGTTGCTGCTCCCTTAGTTGCATCTCCCGTTGCAGAAAGGAATCGACTATGAAAAATAACGAACGGCTCTTCGCTCTGCTGGGCGATCTCTCCCCCGATCTGCTGGCAGAATCCTTTCCCGAAACAGCCGAACACTCTGCTACCGCCGATGCCCCGATCAGGCATGCGCGAAGAATTCTGCGTGCCATTGCCATCTATGCCGCCTGCGCAGCAGTAGTGATCGCCATCGCCTTTTTGATCCCGCTCCTGACCCGCATCACCGATCCGCTGGGCTGTGTGGTCCCCAAGGACTACTACCGTCCCGATCTGATCTGGGCGAATGACGATAATCAACTCCACAAGAGTGATCCCATCGGCACTGACACTCCCGGATCGCTGTACGTCACCTTCACCTTCTCCGAGGATGCCCCCAAGGATGCCCGCTATGCGGTGAACGTTTCCTTTACGAAAGAGGGGCAGCTTCGATTAGCAGATACCAACGAGCCCTATCTGCTCACTGCAAAGGATCAGAAGGCGATGAGCGAGTACCTATGTTCCCTCGGATGGGAGACGTTTGAGGTAGGCGAGTGCCATCCGCTGGTCACCGGATATCCGGGTATCTACTATGCTGCCACCCGCGCACAGATCGAAGCGCTGAGCCCTGACGCCCTCTACCGTGCGATGGGACTCAATCTCACCGAAGTTCCGGGAGTCAGCGTCGAGATCCGCTACCAGTTGCTGGAAGGCTTCATGCCTCCCGAATATTGGGATTTGGATGCAAAAGAATATCTGTATACCAATTGGCACAGCCGCGCTTCCTTCTATAGTTATCCTCCCTCTTCCTTGCAACTGGACGCCGCCAATCCCGTGGTGAATCAGAAGGAGCAGACCACCGTTACCCTTACACTCACTCACAAGGATGCAAGCTGCGACCAACAGCTGGATTGCAAGAACACACACACCTACTCCCCCAATTATACGATGTGCTTGCAGGTGATGATCAACAATCGTTGGTACTTTGTGCCCATCGTCCACGGCGAGGAGGCTGACACCGAAAAAGAGGAACGAACCCTCTCTCCGGGTATGACCGACACCATCCACGTGCCGCTCAGCGAGCTATACGGCACTCTTCCCGACGGATTGTATCGGTTTGCGCTGCGAACAACCGCTCCTTCCATCGCTCCGGATTGGACCGGGGCAGCCTACGCCGAGTTTGTCATCCACAACGGGCAGAAGCCGCAGATCGTGGACGATCCCGAAAGCCGGCGGCTTTTGCGGGATGAGGTACTGCTGTTCGATGCAGCAACCATCGAGCAGTTGGAAATCGGCACCCCCTACGAGGCAGTTACCGCTAAGCTGGGCGCACCTGTACTGGACGTCAGCGGCAAGGGAGAGGTCTTCCGCCATCTGACTCGGGACGGCTTCCCGATGGATCTGACCTACGCCGAATCCGACGGCGCACTGCGGCTGGTATCCATCGCCTATGCCGTGGAAACGGTCCCCCATTACCCTACAGACTACTACCGCCCCGATCTGATCTGGGCTAACGGCGTCAACACAGATAGGCTGGTTCTCCACTCACAGTGGTACCAAGTCAATCATCCCGGACCGCATATGGATCTGATGGGAATGTTCGGTGCATCCAAACAATATTTGACCACTCCGGGCGATCCATCCCGATATGCCATCTACGTAACTTGGGAGGTCGAAGCACGGTTTGAGACAGACGAAGTTGTCCCCGAGGATTATGCACAGCGGGTGCATCGCTATCTCACCGAACAGATAAAGCTGGAGACGCTGGCTGCCGATCCACCCCTATCTCCCGAATCCCCCACGGACTGTTACTACGTTGCCACACGGGATCAACTGGATGCCATTGATCTGGGAGCATTTATGACCGCCGTGGAGCATCCTATGGATTATTCCCTGACCCTTTCCTTCCATTTAGGCTATCAGCCTGTTGAAACGAACAAAGGAGGTTCATAACTATGACCGATCTGCAAATTATAGAAAGCTTTTGGGCGCGCTCCGAGACCGCCATTGCCGAGGTGCAGAACCGCTACGGCAGCGCAGGGGAGGCGGTAGCCCAAAATCTGCTCCAAAACTCTGCCGATGCAGAGGAATGCGTGAACGATGCCCTGCTTCGGCTGTGGAATTCCATCCCACCCGAGCGACCTGTCTCTTTGTGGGCGTATTTCGTCAAAGTGATCCGCAATCTGGCGCTGGATCGCCTGCGGAAGCAGTCCGCCGCCAAGCGGTCGGGGCTGACGCTGGTGCTGGAGGAGCTGGAAGAGGTCATCGGTACCGATGAGGGCTGGCAGGAGGGGCAGGTGCTTGCCATCATCGAGGCCTTCCTGCGAGAGGAAGAGCCCGAAAACCGCATCCTCTTCCTGCGCCGCTACTGGCGAGGGGAGCCAGTTGCCGCCGCCGCCCGCGCCGCAGGACTCTCCACCGCCGCCGCCAAGATGAGGCTGTCCCGTATGCGGGGACGGCTCCGTGAAACACTCAAAAAGGAGGGAATCAACGTATGAAATCTATCCAAGACAACCCCCACAGACTGTTCAAGCTGCTGGGTAATCTCTCCCCCGACCTGCTGGCCGACGCCTTCCCGGAAGCGGGAGACGTCCACAATGCCGCCAACTTCCGCGCTCGTCACGCGAGACGGATTGCCAAAATGGCGCTTCTTTATGCGGCGTGTGCGGCTCTGCTGGTGGGAGCTATCGTCTATCTGCCCCGTCTGTTTGATCAAACCACCACCCCCGTCACCACAGTTCCCGGCGAAGATGTAATTCCCGAAGGCTATCCCACCGATTACTTCCGTCCCGATCTGGTTTGGGCCAACGAAAAGGCAGATCTGCGTAAGGACAACGCCGTTGTCGGCAAATACCACACCATCGACTTTGAATTTTTGGAAGACGAATCCGCCGTTTATGCCATTTATATCCAATATTTTGACGGCAAGTATCTGACGAATTATTCCCGCGACTTCGCCGAAAACAGCGGTGCGTATATGAAGCATCTGGGTGTTTCCTCCGACGATCAATACCGCATTTTGGAAGACTTCAATGCACGTTATTACGAAGGCACTCGCGAGCAGATTATGCTTTATTTCAATTATATTGAAAAGACCTACACCAGTAGCGACGACAGCAAGCGGATTCACGTTCGCCTTGCCTTCCAAACCCTGAAGCCCGGAGTCAGTAGCGGCGCATGGAATCCTGCTCTTTTACAGATCAGCGAAGACACTGGATATAGCGCCACCGTTCGTAATTTCCTCAATTGTATCGATGCACGCACCGATACCCCCGTCATTCGTCCGGATGCAAAAGAACTGACCGTTTTCTTCTCTACTCAAGCTCACACGCCTCCCAACGCGAGTCACAAGCCCCCTGCCTCTATGACCCACACCGTCCATTATCAGCCCGAATGCCCTGAGCTCGCCATTTTGATTGGCGAAACTTGGTACGATATCCCGTGGACGGCACCCATTGGTTCCAAGGAAAGCAAGCTGGAGATCCCCAAGGAAGGAGAGGTATCTCTCACGCTGTCCTTCGAGAGTTTTCCTCACGGTGAACTACCTGTAGGTCAATACCGTCTGAACTTCCCCTTCAAAGCAATCCATCACTACTCTGACGGCTCGAAAGTCACGGAGAACGAAACCCGCGCTGTCCTCTTTATGGTCAGCACCGGCGACGATTGCATCTCCCCCGGCGCATCCCAAGGCCTTGTCTACACTCAGCTGGAGGATGGCACCTACAGCGTCAATACCAGCGGATTTTACCGTGACCAAGCATTGGTCATTCCCGAGGTTTATTGCGGTGTGACGGTCACCGAAATCGCAGATGGCGCTTTCTTCCATCAAACTTCCATCACGTCTGTGACCCTGCCCAATACCATTCGCCGCATTGGTCAATCGGCATTTCTTTGGTGCACTTCTATGGAAACCATTAACCTTCCCAATTCCATCACCGAAATCGGCGCGGAAGCATTCTCCGCCTGCAGTGCTCTGAAGCAGATTGTCATTCCCGATTCTATCACCCGACTGGAACGTCAGGTATTCCATTATTGTCACAGTGCT
>JAFTMF010000145.1 GCA_017452565.1 Clostridia bacterium | reverse complement strand
TATAGGTGTGGATGAAGTGACCAAGCCCCGGGAGCGCAGCATAGGAGTAGGTGTGACGGTTGCAAGCGGTCCCTTCGGGATCAGCAGACTTCAGAATGCTCATCTTGTAAGAGAAATCACGCTTCTTGAAGGTGATAATACCGCTGATACGGGGGGTGAAGTTGGGGGGATCGGGCTCGAAGCAGCGGGTTTCCAGCGCTTCCTCAAAGGACTTGCCATCCTTGATGAAGTTATAAATAGTATCGGTCTGATCGCCGTTGGTAACGATCAGCTTGTTCTCCCACACGCGAATGGGAGAGTAGATGATGAGGGAGGGATCTTCTACCTTGGATGCATCGAAGGGGTAGATGATGACCTCGTGGGTATCGTGCTTCTCCACGAACACGCGGTTGCGGCTGTTGGCGCTTCTACCCATAATGAAGTAAGCGGTAACGGCGTAGCGTCCGTCTGCGGACTTGCCCATGATCACGCCTCTGACGGGGTAGGTGTTGCCGGAGAGCAGCGTGCCGATGTTGTGAGTTTCGTATACGTTCATATGTATTCTCCTGTTCGAGTATTTGGTGGGGGGAGATTCGATTGTACGGTGCGTAAAGCGTTTATTATATGGTAATCGTTAGTTGTTTAAGGTACAAATCCCTACGGGATTTGATCGGGAAGGAAAGAACCATCTCAAACGCCGAAGTTTCTTTCCTTCCCGCGGACATCGCCCTGCGGGCGATATGTCCTGCCCATCCAAACTCCTTGGCTGGTGAGTTTCGAAAGTGAATACTTTAGCAATTGTATAGTAAATCTTCCCTGCCCCGCAAGAATTTGCGGGGCTTTTATAAAAGTTTTTTGTCCAACTTTTTTTCAAAAAAGTTGGCCGCCGGAGGCCGTTACCCCTTCAGCTCTGCGCTGACTTTTTCTACGGCGCGGGGGAGGATGATCCATTCGGCTTCCTCCATAACGCGGCGCTGGAGCAGCTCGGGGGTGTCGCCGTCTTGCACGTAGACGGCCTTCTGATCGATGATCTTACCACCGTCGGGGATCTCGTTGACGAAGTGGACGGTAGCCCCCGTTACCTTCACGCCCTTTTCCAGAGCGGCGAGATGGGGAGCAAGTCCGTACAGTCCCTTTCCGCAGAAGGAGGGGATCAGTGCGGGATGCACGTTGATGATCCGCTCGGGCCACTTAGAGGTGAAATCGGCGGAGAGAATATTCATAAAGCCTGCCAGAACGATGAGATCTATCTCATATTCGGCGAGCTTTTGGGAAATCACCGCTTCGAAGGCTTCTTGAGAGCCAAGCTCCTTCTTCCAAGCAACGGCGGTGGCAATTCCCTTTTTCTTTGCCCGTTCCAGAGCGTAAGCGGTGGGATTGCTGGCAACCACCAGCACGATCTCGCCGCTCTTCAGGATGCCCGCATCGGCGGCATCCAGGAGGGCTTGCAGATTGGTTCCGCCCCCCGATACGAATACGGCAATGCGAGCCGCCATTACAGGATCACCTTGTCTTCGCCGCCGGGGATGATCTCACCGATGACGTAAGCGTCCTCACCGTTGGCACGCAGGATTTCCAGTGCAGTTTCTACCTGATCTGCAGGTACAACCACGCTCATACCAACGCCCATATTGTAGGTGTTGAACATATCGCGCTCGGGGATGTTGCCTTCCTTGGCAATCAGATCGAAGATGGGCAGTACCTTTACGGCAGACTTGTCGATCTTAGCGCACAGACCGTCGGGAATGCTTCTCGGAATGTTCTCGTAGAAGCCGCCGCCGGTGATGTGGGAGATGCCCTTCACGTCCACCTTTTCCAGCAGAGCCAGCACAGACTTCACGTAAATGCGTGTGGGCACCAGCAAGGCCTCGGCAACGCTCTTGCCTGCGAGTTCTTCACGGGGAACGTACAGGCTGTCGGGATTTTGGTCGATGTTGAATACCTTCCGGCAAAGGGAGAAACCGTTGCTATGAATACCGGTGGAAGCCAGCGCGATCACAACGTCGCCTGCCGCCATTCTCTCTTTGTCGATGATCTTTTTCTTGTCTACGATACCAACGGCAAAGCCGGCAAGGTCGTAGTCCTCTACGGGCATCAGACCGGGATGCTCGGCAGTTTCACCGCCGATGAGTGCCGCGCCGGACTGTACACAGCCCTCAGCCACACCGCCCACGATCTCAGCGATTTTCTCGGGGATATTCTTGCCGCAAGCGATGTAGTCCAAGAAGAAGAGAGGCTTTGCGCCTACGCAAATGATATCGTTCACGCACATCGCCACGGCGTCAATGCCGATGGTATCGTGCTTATCCATCAAAATAGCCAGTTTCACCTTGGTGCCGCAGCCGTCGGTACCGGAGACCAGAACGGGCTCTTCCATACCGGCAATGGGCAGGCCGAAGCAACCGCCGAAACCGCCAACGTCATCCAGACAGCCCTCGTTCTTGGTACGGGCAACGTGCTTCTTCATCAGCTCCACTGCACGGTAGCCGGCAGTAATGTCTACGCCTGCTGCAGCGTAGCTTGCAGACTGAGAATTCTTATGATCCATAATTATGCTCCTTTGTCAGAAGTATTTTCAAAAAATATCGATGTAACATTCCATTCGATTCAAATTCCGCCGATGGCGGAATTTGTACCGCATCTATTCTCTATTCTCTTTTATCTATTATCTTACTCTTTACCGGTCCAGCAGTAGGTGCAGACCTTGTCTTTGTCGATGCCGATGGCTTCCAGCGTGCCTTCCAGCGACTGGAACTCCAGCGAATCGAAGCCAAACTTCTCGCAAATCTTCTTCAGCATACACTGACCGCGTTCGGTATGGCAATCGGAATACTCGTCCAGATGCTTCTGTCCCTCGTCGCCTTCCAGCTCCTGCACCGTCTGACGGGCCAGCAGCTCCATCTCGGAACGGCTGGAGGAGAAGTTCAGATACTTGCATCCGAACATAACAGGAGGACAGGCTGAGCGCATATGCACTTCCTTGGCACCGGAGGCATAAAGGAAATCCACCGTCTCCCTCAGCTGCGTACCGCGGACAATAGAATCGTCCACGAAAAGCAGACGCTTGCCGTCAATCAGCTCGGGCACGGGAATCTGCTTCATCTTGGCAACGTGATTGCGCACGTTCTGAGTAGTGGGCATGAAAGATCTTGCCCATGTGGGGGTATATTTAATGAGCGGACGAGCAAAAGGCATATGGCTTTCGTTGGCGTAGCCGATAGCGTGAGGAATACCCGAATCAGGGACACCTGCTACGCAGTCCACCTCGGGACAAGCACCTCTGGCAGCTTCATCCCGCGCCATAATCATACCGTTTTTATAGCGCATCAGCTCTACGTTTTTCCCCTCGTAATTGGAGTTGGGATAGCCGTAATAGGTCCACAAAAAAGCACAGATCTTCATCTCCTGCCCGGGAGCCGCCAGTTGCTCTACTCCGTCAGGGGTGATCTTTACGATCTCGGCAGGGCCCAGCTCGTAGTGATCGTTATAGCCCAGTTTATGGTAAGTAAAGGACTCCATAGTAACGCAGCAGCCATCCTCATTTTTGCCGACGATTACGGGAAGTCTTCCCAGGCGGTCGCGGGCGGCAATAAGGCAGTCCTTCTGCAAGATCAAAATGGTAGAGGAGCCTTCGATCTCCTCCTGTGCATGGCGGATTCCCTCTTCCAGAGAGTCCTTTTGGTTGATCAGCGCTGCCACCAGCTCGGTTTCGTTCACCTTGCCCGAGGACATTGCCATAAACTGATGGCCGTGATCCGAAAAATACTTTTCCACCAACTGATCGGCGTTCTTAACCACGCCTACGGTAGAAATAGCGTACAGTCCCAAATGGGAACGCACGAGAAGCGGCTGAGGATCGGAGTCGCTGATACAACCGATACCGCTGCATCCGCAAAACTCTTCGATATCCTTCTCGAATTTGGTTCGGAATGGAGTATTTTCAATACTGTGAATAGAGCGCTGAAAACCTTTTTCGCTATCGAAAACGATCATACCGCCGCGGCGGGTGCCGAGGTGAGAATGATAGTCAGCGCCAAAGAAGATATCGAGCACGACGTCTCTTTTAGAGATCGCTCCGAAAAATCCTCCCATATATTCCTCCTTGGGGATAAACTAAGATCGCACCGATCCACCGACGAGCCGGGGCGTCCAAATCAAAAATGGGTAATTATGCAGGGATAGGGGCGGCAAGTGCACCGCCCCTTATAAAATTGCGTTTATGCGAAGAACAGCTTATTCAGAGTCATAGGATCGATGTACTCGCCGTCCTTGTAAACTCTCATATTGCCGGATGCGATCTCATCGATGAGCATTACGTTGCCGTCTGCATCGTAACCGAACTCGAACTTGATATCGTACATATCCAGACCCTTTTCCTTCAGATCGTCTGCAACGATCTTGGTGATAGCCTGGGTCATAGCCTTCAGGGAATCGTACTGCTCAGCAGTCATAACGCCCAGATCCACCAGACCGTCCTTGGTAACCAGAGGGTCACCCTTCTCATCGTTCTTGAAGGTAGTCTCTACGTATGCAGGCAGATCCTGACCCAGAGTGCAGTAGTCGGAGTAACGGCGATAGAAGGAGCCAACGGCCTTGTAACGGCAGATAACCTCCAGACCCTTACCAAATACTTTGGCAGGCAGAACTTCCATAGTGGTGTTTGCCAGATCGGCGGAAACGTAGTGGGTCAGAATGCCGGCAGCATTGATCTTCTCGAAGAAGTAGATGGACATACGCAGGTTCACGTCGCCCACGCCTTCGATAGTGAGGCCTACGGAGTTTTCACCGGGATCGAACACACCGTCTTTACCGGTGCAGTCGTCCTTAAACTTCAGTTCGTAGTTGCCATTGTCCAGCGCGTAAACGTTTTTGGTTTTGCCGGTGTAAACAAGTTTCTTTTCCATAGTTCGTAAATCTCCTTCAATTCACAAAGAAATATAATAACAAAATTGATAACTTAAAGTTTTTCCATTACGGAAGCGTCCTTTTCCAGAACGACTTTCGCATCGCTGATGCGCTTTGCATCCAGCTTCGCAGCGATTTCGGCATCGGAAACTGCCAAAATCTGTGCCGCCAGCAGAGCGGCATTGGCGCCGCCGCCCACGGCAACGGTGGCAACGGGGATACCGGTAGGCATCTGCACGGTAGCAAGCAGTGCGTCCAGACCGTCCATCATACCGCCCTTGCAGGGAATGCCGATGACGGGAAGCGTGGTGTTGGCGGCAATGGCACCTGCCAGATGAGCTGCCATACCCGCTGCGCAGATCAGTGCACCGAAGCCATTTGCTCTTGCACTCACTGCAAAATCACGAGCCTCCACGGGGGTTCTGTGGGCAGAATAGATGTGTACTTCAAAGGGAATTTCCAAGGATTTCAGCATATCCGTGGCTTTTTTGATGATGGGCAGATCGCTGTCGCTACCCATGATAATACCGATTTTCTTCATACGTATCCTCCGAAAATAGTAAAATGATGCAAAAAAACAGCAAAGGGCAGTCCTCTACCACAATCAGGTAAGGGCTGCCCAGACGGTCGGCAAATAATTTCCTTGCTTCCATGCGGTACTCCGCTGATCCGTCAGTCACAAGAAAAGTCACTGTTCATTTTCCTGCGGGGCATTTGTCCCGACTATCTTGCGGATGAAAATCACACAAGAACAAGATGCAATTATTATATCATACCCCAAAAAACTTGTCAATAGTTTTTCGCCGAAAATCGACGAAACAAGTGACAAAACCACGATGCAAATCGGTCGATCTATGGGGCAAAATTACTATAGCAATTCTGCCAGACGGTACGATGGTGCTCCAGATAATCATCTACTTGTTCCCGTGTAAACATCTCACCCGGAGCGAGCGAGTATTTGATATAAAGATCCGCGAGAAACTCCAGATCCCCTAATGTTCCGGGATCACAGTTTGCCCCCGCCGTCCCGTCTATCAGATTCGCCCACAACTCCAGCACCTCATCGTACAGGCGCCGATAATCGGCGATTGCCCATAGTTCGCGGTGCACCCGGAAATAAATAATAATCTGCCTGATGAGGGTGTGCATCGAATAATTTTTGTCTGCGATGTATTGCTCCATTGACTTGTAAGTGATGTAGGACCGATTTGGGTTCTTCATAATTTTTCTCTCCATTTTCTCTACCATTATAATCATCATATCACATATTTCTCGAAGCGTCAAGTGCAATTTGCACTTGTTTTGGTATTGCAAATTTATAGTGTTTATTTATGTGTCAAAATTGTGTAAAATATTCGTGAGAGGTGATGTACAATGTTCAAAGTCAAAAAGCCCGATAATATCAACAAAACTTTTAGAATGCCTCTTGAGCTGGTTAAAAAGCTTGAGATTTTGGCACAGGAAAAGCAAGTATCGCTAAACAATTTGGTCATTCAATGTTGCGAATACGCTTTGGAAAACATTGATACAGAAGAGGATAAGTCGGCAGACGATCCCCAAAATCCATAACGCTGTTTCATTGCGAAACAGCGTTTTCTTTTTGATCACTTCTCTCCCCCAAAAATTTCCTCTCCCCCACCGCTTGACAAACCTCCGTTCGTGTGCTATACTATACACGAACAAATGTTCTGATTGGAGGAAAATCTATGGATCGCACCATTCTGCACTGTGATATGAATAATTTCTACGCCTCCTGCGAGTGTGCGCTGAACCCTGAGCTGAGGGGACAGCCCATTGCCGTCTGCGGCTCCCAAGAGGAGCGCCACGGCATCGTGCTGGCCAAGAATGAGCTTGCTAAGGCCTGCGGCGTGAAAACCGGCGATGCCATCTGGCAGGCCAAGCAAAAATGCCGTGGATTGCTGGTGGTGCCGCCTCATTACGATCTGTACCTCCAATACTCCAAGCTGGCAAGGGCGATCTACGCCG
>JAFTMF010000144.1 GCA_017452565.1 Clostridia bacterium | reverse complement strand
GTTTTTCGAACTTTTTTCGATCTTTTTCTTCAAACCGCTCGGCTTACTCACCGCTATGCCCGCTCCTCAGAGCCTTGCTCTTGAGCGCTTCGATAGTATATCACATCGTTTTCTGTTTGTCAATACCTTTTTCAAAATCTTTTTCCACATATTTTGGAGTTTTTGTCGATAACTTTTGGGCATATTCACCACTCCTTTCCACATACTATCTTTGGAGGGCTATCTATGAACGTTATTCTGATTCGTACCTTACTGGTTTATCTGATTCTTACGGTTGTGATGCGAATGATGGGCAAACGTCAACTTGGCGAGTTACAGGTTTCCGAACTCATCAGTACCCTCGTTCTGTCCGAAGTAGCCGCAACGCCGATCGTTGACCCGAATATTCCGTTGATTTACGCCATTATTCCGATCGGACTGATCTTTTCATTGGAAGTAATTCTTCCCGAAACCTTCTTCCGCTTCCCCCGTCTTCGCAAATGGGTGGAGGGCACCCCCAGCTTTCTCATTCAAAACGGCACGATTTGTCAAGCCGAGCTTCGCAAAAATCGCATTACTCCCGAGGAGTTTCTGGCAGCGCTGCGAACCGGCGGCGTTCCCGATCCTTCCGTTGTGGATTATGCCATTCTGGAAGCTTCCGGGATGATTTCCATCTTCCGACACGCTTCTGCTGAGCCACCTACTGCCGGTGATTTGCAAAAAACTGTTTCCGATGCCGGAATCGCTCACATTCTCGTTTCGGACGGTCGACTGAATCACTCGTCTATTCTTGGATTGGGACTAACAGAAAATGAGATTTACCGTTATTTGAAACGCCATCATCGACCGCTCAGCGATGTGTTTCTGCTGACGAGGGATGATGCCGGCACTTTTCAACTGATTTGGAAGGATTCGAAATGAAACAGATACTCTTCCCTATTCTTCTTGCAGTATCTCTGACAATCACTGCTATTTGCACCGGAATCTACCTTTGTTCCGAATGCGATTCACTGATTTCCGAGGCCAATGCCGTCTCTGAGTCGACCGAATTTCAAGAGCATTGGGAATCCTTTTCGAAGATCGCTGCATTTCTAACGCCTTACGATCTGATCCGTAACGGTGATTCCAACTGTCGCCATTACGTTGCTCTTATTGAATCGAACGCTGAAGCCGCAGACGTTGAAGCCGCGCGAGAGGTGATGATCTCGTCTATCAAGCAGATTAAGCGAATCCATTCGCTGGATTGGGAACTGATTTTTTGATGAATCTCCGCTCTATGGCGGAGATTTTTACCTTATTTGCGACATTGGCGATAAATCGTTTTGGTATTCACTGCATCATATTTCCGTTTCCGATTTTATTCAACAGAATTCAGATACGCTTCGATGACCTCCAAAAACGCTTCGCTGTATTTCTGAGCTTTGATCTGACCGACGCCCGATACGTCTAAAAACTCCAGCAGACTGCGAGGCTTTTTGGCTGCCATATCGGACAGCGTTTGATTGGAGAAGATAACGTATGCGGGAACGCCCTCTTCTTTTGCCAGCTGCATCCGCAGATTGCGGAGCAATTCGTACAGCGCTTCATCGGATGCTCCTGCAGACTCCTTGCTTTCAGCCGATTGCTTCTTTTTCTTGCCTTTTTCGGGCAAAGGCTTGAAGGTAGCAATCACCTTTTGCTCTCCGAACAGGATTTCCCGTGCGATGGGAGTAAGGGTAGCACCGCCGTGGTTGCCGTCTACGGAAATTGCCCCCAGCATTTCCAGATAGTCGATCATCTCGGATACTCTTGCCCGTGACTGATCCTGCAAAAGACTGTAGGTGGTCAGCTTGTCCAGCCCAGTCTCGATAATCCGCTTGTCACGGCTGCCCAGCAGAATTCTGCCGATCAGCGCCTTTCCTACCGGATAGCCCAGATGATCCTCTGCCCGTTTCACGCAAGAGAGAATCTTTTTCGCCTCTACGGTGATGTCGGTAGAGGTATAGTTAGTCTCGCAATTACCGCAATGATCGCACCGTTCTGCGTGAGGCTGGCCGAAATAATCCAGAATATAGCCTCGCAGACAGTCAGTAGTGCGGCAATAGTCCAGCATTTCATCCAATCTGCGGTAGTTGCGGCGGAGATTCTCCTCCTGTTCGGCTTCGCTGAGGAGATGATTCTCGCTGGGATGGCTGAGCAGATCCTTCGCCTTGTACAAATCGGAGGGAGCATACAGCAAGATGCAGTCGGCAGGTGATCCGTCCCGCCCTGCTCTGCCTGCTTCCTGATAATAAGCCTCCACGCTCAGCGGCATATTGTAATGGATCACGTATGCTACGTTGGATTTGTCAATACCCATTCCGAAGGCGTTGGTGGCAACCATAATCGGCGACCGATCGTAGAGAAAATCCTCTTGATTTTCCCGTCTCTCTTCGTCGGACAGACCTGCGTGGTAGCGGGTGGCGGGAAATCCCTCCGCTTGCAGTTTTTCGCACACCTTTTCTACATTTCCTCGGGTCATACAGTAAATGATGCCGCTCTTGTTCTTGCGAGTGCTGAGAATGGAAATCAGCTCGGGCATTTTGCTCTTGGGGATGCGCACTTCGTAGCGGAGATTGGGGCGGTCGAAGCCGGTGATTACCTGCAACGGTTCCCACAGTCTCAAGAGGCGCACGATGTCCTGCCGCACCACGTCGGTAGCCGTTGCGGTGAAGGCCGCCACTACGGGACGTCTGGGAAGCTCTTCCAAAAAATCGGCAATTTTCAGATAGCCCGGACGGAAATCTTGCCCCCATTGGGAAATGCAGTGCGCTTCGTCTACCGCTACCAGCGATACGGTGACCTCTCTGCATACATTGAGAAATTCGAAGTTTTCCAGCCGCTCCGGTGCGACGTATACGATCTTATACGCGCCTGCTAAAATGTTTTGGCAGACCCGATGCTGTTGCGCCGCACTCAGCGAGCTGTTGAGATAAGCCGCAGGGATGCCGGCAGTTTTCAGACCCATCACCTGATCCTTCATCAGCGAGATGAGCGGAGAGATCACCAGCGTGATTCCCGGCAGAAGCATTGCAGGCACCTGATAGCAGATACTCTTACCGCCACCGGTGGGCATAATGCCCAGCACGTCGGAATACCCGAGGATGCCGTCGATCAGCTTTTCCTGCCCTTCCCGAAAGGCGGTATAACCGAAATAGTCTCTTAAAACTGTGTACTTGCTCATTGCGAATCTCCATTGTAGTTGATGCTTATATTATAGTGTTTTGCGGCAATTGTGTCAAGTGCAGATTTTCGACTAACATCGGTTATCGGTATCGTATAATGAAGCACTTTTGGGAGAATGATAGAAAAAAACGAACAGCGAGGAGTTCCATATGAAACTACAAAACAACGAGCAAGATCGCTCTTCTGCATTCTCCGTTCATCTGCCTGCTGCCCACGAAAACGGGTGCTATGAAATCCGCATGGAGAGCATCGGCGGGCTGGGTGCCAATCTGTGCGGCAAGCTGCTGGGAGAGCTTGGAGCTATCTATCTGGGGTTGAATGCATCGGCTTTTTCCAGCTACGGCTCCGAAAAACGAGGATCGCCGGTAAAATCCCACGTCCGCTATGCGATGCCACCACGAGAAATCCTGCACAACAGCCCCGTGGAGCACCCGCACCTGCTGGTACTCTTCCATCACGCGCTGGCGAAAGCGCTTCCCGTGACCGCAGGCGTTGAGGCTGACGCCACCGTCGTAGTGAACACGCCGCTGTCACCGGAAGAAGCAAGAGAAAGTCTAAAGCTCCACGGCGGTACGGTCTGCACGGTGGATGCCCTTGCGATTGCTATGGACTGTAAGAGCCGTGTGAATATGATCCTTCTGGGCGCCATTGCAAAGGCTACGGGATTTCTTCCCTTGGATGCGGTAGAGGCACTGGTTACCGACACGCTGGGAAAGAAATATCCCCGAATGCTGAAGTCCAATCTCGTCGGCGTGCGAAAAGGGTATGAGCAAGTGAGCAGCCGCTATTTTGCTCCCGACGGGCGGTACGAGTACCTGCCCTATGAGGAAGTCCGTGGGAAGTGGGGATATGATAACGCCCCCATCGGCGGTATCAATCCTATTTTCGGCAATACGGTAAAGAACGATCTTTCTCCCTCCCGAATGGGCTATATTCCGCTGTTTTTGCCGGAAAAGTGTATCCATTGCGGTCTGTGCGACAGCACCTGCCCCGATATGGTGTTCCAGTTCACCCCGGGAGAACTTCGGGGAAAGCCTGCGATGCTGAACCGCGGGCTGTGTTATCATCATTGCAAAGGATGCCTGCGCTGTGTAAACGTCTGCCCTGTGGAGGCGCTGGTAGCCGGTAAGGAGCAGGAACATCCGAATCCCAAATGGTTCGTGCGAAACAAGGATTTGATCGTGGATTCTTTGGACTATGAGCCTGCAGGGGCAGATCCTTGGGTGACGGGAGAGGCGTATCTCGACGAAAAGCGTGTAGACGGAGGTCTTGTATAATATGGAATCAACTATGCCTGAGCAGAAGCTGCTCTTTGAAAGCGGCAACGAAATGGCCGCTTATGCCGCAAT
This sequence comes from Clostridia bacterium, assembly GCA_017452565.1. Classification (GTDB taxonomy): domain Bacteria; phylum Bacillota; class Clostridia; order Oscillospirales; family CAG-272; genus CAKSQF01. The sequence continues at coordinate 3,236 of JAFTMF010000144.1, read as the reverse complement.
GCAGATCAATTACCACGTGATGGGCTATTATCCCATCACCCCTTCCACGCAAATCGCAGAGGTGCTGGATCAGATGAAGGCAGACGGCCGTCACACCATCGGGATGATTCCCGCCGAGGGGGAGCACAGCGCCGCAGGAATTTGCTACGGTGCTTCTGCAGGGGGAGGAAGAGTGTTCAACGCCACCTCCGCCAACGGACTGTTATATGCGCTGGAGCAGTTGCCGGTGCAATCGGGCACACGACGTCCGATGGTAATGAACGTCGCTTGCAGAACGGTATCCGGACCGCTGTCTATCAAAGGAGATCACAGCGATCTGATGTTCACCCTGAACACGGGCTGGATCATTCTCTTTGCATCCTCTCCCCAAGAGGTTTACGATTGCAATATTTGTGCGCTGAAGATTGCCGAGCGAGTGAAGCTCCCCGTGATCGTGGCGTTCGACGGCTTTTTCACCAGCCATCAGAAGCAAAGGTGCCGGGTGTTTGCCGACGATAGAGTGGTGCGGGAGTTTATCGGTCCCCTCTCGTCGGATTTGGGTGTGCTGGACGTAGCCCATCCCATCACCCTTGGCTCTTATATGAACGAGCCCGATCTGCTGAACAACAAATACCAGCTTCATCTTGCAATGGAAGCAGCACGGCAGGAGATTCCCAAAATCTTTACCGACTACGAGGCATTGGCAGGACGGCGGCTCTCTGCAGTTCAATCCTATCGGACGGAGGATGCAGAAGCGGTGCTGTGCGTGCTGGGCTCCGCCTACCTCACCGCCAAAGCTGCGGTGGATCGGTTGCGGGAGGAGGGAAAGCGCGTGGGGGTAATCACCCTCGGCGTTTTGCGTCCCTTCCCCGGGGAGGAGATCGCAAAGCTGTGCAAAAATGCGCAAACCGTGCTGGTAGCGGACAGACAAGACAGCTACGGTGCGGGAGGCGGCAATCTGTCGCTGGAGATCCGAGCGGCATTGCAACAGACGGGGAGCTACACCCGTGTGCTCAGCCGAATCTTCGGGCTGGGCGGTCGTGATTTTTATGAAAAAGATGCGGTAGAACTGCTGGAAGCCTGCTTCGATCCCGGCGCACCTGCTTTTGATTACTACGGCGCCTATAAAGGGCAATCGGATTTCGCACCCACGCCCTACTTTGCGCCGATTTCGGAGCAGGAAAGTGCCAATCCCACCATCACTTGCACCGAATCGGAGGGGAAGGTAACCGTTCGGGGTGCGGACGTGCGCAGTACCCTCTCCCGACCCAAACGGCTTGCCCCCGGACACGGGGCTTGTCCCGGATGCGGCATTCCCGTGAACGTGAATCTACTGCTAAGAGGAATTGAGGGCAACGTGGTACTGCTCTTCCAAACGGGATGCGGCATGGTTGTGACCACCGGCTATCCGCAGACGGCTTTCAAGGTCCCCTATATCCACAATCTGTTCCAAAACGGTGCCGCCACGCTGGCAGGGCTTATACAGATCTATCGGCAACGGCAGGCTCGGGGAGAGATGCCCGAGGGAGAGATCACCTTCATTATGGTCATCGGAGACGGCGGGATGGATATCGGTATGGGCTCTTCGCTGGGAACAGCACTGCGAGGCGATCCTATGATCATTTTGGAATATGACAACGGCGGATATATGAACACGGGATATCAGCTTTCCTATTCCACTCCTATGGGAGCCAAAAGCGCCACCTCTCACTTGGGAGATGCACTGTGGGGGAAATCCTTCTTCCATAAGGATATGCCTCGGATCATGGCGGCTACGGGAATGCCCTACGTTGCCACTGCGGCAGAGTCCAATCCGTCGGATTTCATCGCCAAGGCGGCTAAAGCACAGTATTACGCCCGCCATTTTGGAACGGCGTATATCAAATGCCTCTCCGCTTGTCCGCTGAACTGGGGAGATCAGCCCAGCACCGAACGCAAGGTGATTGATGCCGCTGTAAACTGCTGTTATCATCCGCTGTATGAAGTAGAGCGAGGGATCACTTCCCTTTCCTACAATCCCGAGAAGAGCGGAAAGAAGATCCCCGTTGGCGACTTTCTGGGGATGATGGGGCGCACCCGACATTTATGTAATGCGGAGTATGATGAAATCAGAGACAAAATCCAAGACGAGGTAGATCGCCGCTGGAATCGGTTGAAGATTTTAGCGGAACATCCTTCGCTGTGATATAAAATAGCACCGCATTGAGGTTCAATACGGTGCTCGCTGTTTGGATAGTGTTACTTTTTGAAAAATGCAACGGCAACTGCGCCGGGACCTGCGTGGGTACCGATCACACTACCCACGGTGGTATAGCGGACATCGTGGAGTCCCGCTTCCCAGATATGTTTGCTGTCTTGAATATATTTCTGCAATAGTGCGTCCGACAGACCTGTATAGCCCAGCAAAACGGGTTTGGTAAAATCAACGCCGCCTGCCTTCTCGATCTCCTGCACCAGCAGATTGTTACCCTGCTTGGAGCCGCGGGCTTTGCCCAGCATACGAATCTCGCCATCTTCTACCGACAAAACCGGCTTGATGTTCAGCACAGCGCCTGCAAAGGCTACCGTCTTGGAGACTCGTCCGCCTCTCTTCAGATACTCCAGCGTATCCACCAGCGCTACGATCAGGATTTTTTGCTTTTCCTCTTCCAGCACTTTGGCGATCTCCTCGGCCTCGAGTCCTTCATCCAGCAGCTGCAGGGCGCGCTCCACCAAAATGCCGCCGCCTACTGCCACCGTTCCGCTGTCTACAACGTAGACGTTGTCATAGTCCAGCGCCGCAATCTTGGCACTCTGATAGGTGCCCGACAGTTTGGAGGATAGCGTAATCACCACTGCGCTTTCTCCTGCCTCTTTGGCCGCCTCATACTGCGCAGCGAACATTGCGGGAGTTGCTTGGCTGGTAGTAGGTACTACGTCGGTTTCTACCAGTTTTTCGTAGAAGGTGTGATGGTCGATAGTGACGCCGTCCACGTACTCTTCGTCGCCGAAACGGAGGGTAAGGGCAACTACGTTGACTCTTGACTTGATTTCGGCCAGTAGATCCGACGTGGAATCTACGATAATTCTTGTTTTCATAATATCAGTCCTCTTTCTCTTATCTCAAAAATATATGCAAAAGTGTTTCATAGAACTTGCTCTTATACGGCTGATAGCGCATGGGCAAATCCATCCAAGTTTTTTTATCTACAATAGATTTGTAATGGGAAAATGCATCAAAGCCGTCTTTTCCGTGATAGGAGCCCATACCGCTTTTC